>JBGQNR010000003.1:0-85317 GCA_041501225.1 Acidobacteriota bacterium | reverse complement strand
CTCCTCGACGATGTACAGCGACATCGCCTGCGTCGCGCCGCCTTGCATCTGCCCCCGCGGCGCTCGGAACGCGGCCCCTCCTAATTCTCGGACGGGCTCCTAGAGACCTTATCGCAGAGCGGGCCGATAACCCGCAATTTTGCCTTCTCCACACGGGCGCAACGCTTCGCGCTGCGCCCGTGTGGAGAAGGCAAAATGGCACTCCCATGGTGGCCCCTCTCTCCTTTCGTGCCATTCGTGGCAAAGTTCTTTCCACTGTCTGAATCGCATGGAATCTACGATTTCGGTTTGTGCAGCTGGGACGCGGCGGCAGGCAAAGGCCGGAGGCGTTGCACCAGCCGCCCAAGGGAACTCTCAAATGGAATTTCGCGCTCGAGCCTCCCGGCTTCGGCCACCAGTTCCTGGCGGGTCGACTTCCGCATCGAGGCAAAAAGAAGGGTGTTCTTCGCCTTCGATCCGGCCAGCAGCCAAACCGGGCCGATCGTCGCATCGAGGTTGGCGAGCAACCTCTGGTAGAGTCCAGGATTTCCGCTCATCCAGTTGACGACCAGCACGCCGTCGTCGTTGAGACAACCTCGGGCCCTGCTCAGGAACTCGCGGGTTGCGCAGTGCTCGGGGAACTTCTCTCCGACGTAGGCATCGACCATGATCGCGTCATACTTGGCCGTGCAGTGTTCCAGGAAGGCGGCTGCATCCTCCAGGTAAATTTTGAATCGAGGCCAGGCGTCGACCTGAAAAAACCTGCGCGCGAGCTCCGGAACTGCAGGGTCAATCTCGACAGTATCGACCGCAACGCCGGGGCGCGCGGCAAACAGCATGCGCGGGATGGACCCGCCGCCAAGGCCCAGGATCAGGAAGGATCGGGCCCGCGGGCTGAAAGCCAGGGCTGCCAGCGTATTGCGCGCGTACTCGAGTCCCGGCACATGGGGCGCTTCGAGATCGAGAACCGTGTGCCGGATCCCCGCAGCTGACCAGAGAGTGATCGTCTGTCCTCTTTTGGTGACGACCAGGTCATGCGTGAGGCCTTTGGTACGGTGAAGCGTTTTCATCTCGAGTATGGGTGGCACGGTACAGCGAATCGATACGCGAGCAAGCTCGCGCGCTGCAAAATCTTATGCGCCGTTCAACAGTTGACGAGCCATGCGATTGTGGCGCTCGATCACCGGCCCCAGGTCCATGGTCAACAGGTTGCCGTCTTCTACCACGATTTTTCCATGGATGACGGACAGATCGACATGCTGCGGTGAACAGAACACCAATGCCGCCAGCGGGTCATGAAGCGCCCCGGCAAAATCGAGCCGATCCAGGCGGAAGCCGATCAGGTCGGCGGCCTTGCCCGGCGCCAGCTGTCCGATATCATCGCGGCCCAGGATGCTGGCTCCTCCCGCGGTTGCCAGCCACAGCGCTTCCTGGGCCGAAAGGCCGGCCGGATTGCCGGATACGCGCTGAAGGAGAAGCGCCATGCGCGCCTCGGCCAGCAAGTGGGAGGAGTCGTTGCTCGCCGATCCATCCACTCCCAAACCCAGGCGGACTCCTGCGTCGAGATAGGCCCGCACTGGAGCGATCCCGGATGCCAGGCGCATGTTGGAACTGGGACAGTGGCATACTCCAGTGCGGGTACGCGCCATAAGTGCGATCTCCGCAGGGTTGACATGGACCGCATGGGCATACCAGACATCGTCCCCGACCCAACCCAGATCGGCGGCATACGCCACAGGCCGGTGGCCAAATTCCCACAGGCAAAATCGTTCCTCGTCGGATGTCTCCGCCAGGTGAGTGTGCAGGTGCACACCATAGAAACGCGCCAGGGCAGCGCTTTCGCGCATCAAGTCAGGAGTCACCGAGAAGGGTGAGCATGGCGCTACGACGATGCGCAGCATCGAATGCGGCTTGGAGTTGTGGTAGGTTTCGATCGCCCGCCGGGTCTCCTTGAGAATGAACTCCTCGTCTTCCACAACGCGATCCGGCGGCAGCCCGCCTCTACTCTCGCCGAGGCTCATCGACCCTCGGCTGGCATGGAAGCGGATGCCAAGCGCCTGTGCCGCGCGGATCTCGTCGTCAATGCGGCAACCGTTCGGGTAGATATACAAGTGATCGGATGCGGTGGTGCAGCCCGAAAGGATCAGCTCGGCCAGGCCCACCACCGCGCTGGTGTAGATGGCGTCCGGGGTCAATCCGGCCCAGATGGGGTACAGAGTCTTGAGCCACTGGAACAGGGTTGCGTCCTGAGCCGCAGGAACAGCGCGGGTCAAGGTCTGAAAGAGATGGTGGTGGGTATTCACCAGGCCCGGCAGAATGATCATCCCCTGTGCGTGGATGATGTGATCGGCCTCACCGGGCAGCTCCGCGGTCGGCCCTGCTTGCTCGATGACATGATCGCGCACGAACAGTCCGCCGTCCGGAATGCAGCGACGAGCCGCATCCATCGTGACCAGCAGCTCTGCATGTTTCACGAGCAGCGAAGTCATGAGCGTTCCTCCTATGCCAGGCAAGTCCCGGCCCAATGAAACCACGAAACCCGCGAATTGACGACAACTATTTCGGGCATTTCGGGTCACGGCAGGAAAGCAACGGAGCCGAGGATTCCCTTGGCGATTACGTACATCTCCGCGGGTGCAGTCAGCACCAGTTCGCCCGGAAAACTCTGTTTCAATTCCAGAGCCAGGATACCGAAATTGTCGCTCGAAAATGTGGCTCGTAACTGATCATCTTCGAAAACGACCTCACCGAGGTCCTCACGCATTTCCAGTATAAACTCGCGGCTTTTCTCACGCCTGTGAATCGTCCATCCCGCCCGGCCTTTCTCGATATGAAAGGCGTTGTCGCTTTCCTTCCTGAAATCCGTCATCCGGGAAAAAAGCCGGGGCTTGTCCTGGTAAGGCTTGCCTTTGTGGACGCAGAAGGTCGCACAATTGCCACAGTCGTTACACAGGTCGTGCAAATGAACAATCTGAGTGGACTGTCGGATGTGGAGAACGGTTTCTCCCACCACCGTGAATCTGCCGTTCCAACAGGCAAGAATGGGCATAATCAGCTGCTCGGGCGAAATCCGATAGGATTGGTTGGCGCGGTTGGGGCACACTTCCACGCACTTGTCGCACACGACGGAGCACTGCAGGCATCGGTTTGCCTCGTTGCGCGCTGCTGACTCGCTCAGCGTGGCTTCGACCAGCTCAAAGCCGCCTCTTTGATTCTGCGAGATTTTCTCAGCTCGATGCTGATCTTCCCTCCTTGCGCGGGCGCGTTTGACCTGCAGAATTTCCGGTGTCGAGAGCTGCGCCGGGCTGCAGGGCAGCGATTTGAAGGCGGCACCAAAGTCCGCGCAGATCGACTCGGCAGCACGACGCCCATCGGCGCAGGCTGCAATGATACTTGCTGGTCCGCGGACTGCATCCCCGCCCGCGTAAATCTCGTGCTGATGCCACAGACCCGTGACCGGATCGACTCCGATCGCGCCGTCCTTGTGGAGATGGACCTTGCTGCCGTTGAGGAAGGCAAGATCGGGGCTTTGGCCCACCGCTACGATGATGGAATCGGCCTGAATTCTGAATTCGCTGCCAGTCAGTGGAACCGGCCGTCTGCGCCCATCGGATCCAGGTGCACCCATTTCATTCCGGACGCATTCCAGCGCAACAACACGGCCCTGATTCCTGATCACCCGGACGGGTGTTGCCAGTTCTTCGAGGACGACGCCTTCTTCAAAGGCTTCCTCCCGGTCCTCATCGCCGGCAGGCATCTCCACCCGGGTCCGACGGTAGACCACCGTGGGCGGGTGGCCGGTAAGCCGTTGCGCCACGCGCGCCGCATCGAATGCAGTGTTGCCACCGCCGATGACCAGGACCTTGGGGCCCAGATTCACTGGACAGCCCTCATGCGTGCGTCGCAAAAACTCCAACGCCGCGATGACGTCCGGCCCTTGCGCTCCCTCGATATGGAGCGGCGCGTCTTTCTGGAACCCGCTCGCAATGAAGACCGCGTCAAAACCATCCATCAATAACTCTTCGGGCGGCCGGCGAATCGGATGGGAGAGCTTGAGGTCGACTCCCATTTGCACGACCCTGTCGACATCTTCCTGAATGATGCCCGGGGGAAGCCGGAAGGCGGGGGCCAGGCGCATCATTCCACCCGCCTCATCCTTGGCCTCGAAGATTGTGACCTGGATTCCGTTCAGTGCCAGAAAATAGGCGGCGGAAAGTCCCGCAGGTCCGCTGCCGATAATCGCAACCTTGCGCCCAAGCCTGTCCGCGGGAGGCAGCATGATCCGGCCTTTTTCCGCAGCAAACCTCTTGAGCGCCCGGATGGCCACGGGCTGGTCATAGTTGCCGGCGGAACGCGTGCAACATCTTTGGCAGAGCTGGGTGCAGGCGTAGCCAGTCACGCCGGGCAGCGGATTGCGTGACAGGATCACTGCGAGCGCACGATCATAATCGCCGCGGCCTATGAGCCAAGCGTATTCAGGAACATCCTGGCGCACGGCACACTGCTCGACACAAGGCGCAACGATGCAATCGAATAATCCCAAGCCGGATTCGACCTTGGGCGGGCCATAGGCAAGATATCGCTTTTGATAACGCCGGTCCGTGAGCGCCTCGGCAGCCGCCTGCTCGAGATTGGACCTTTTGTCCTTCCACAGATCTTCCAGGCTGGCTGCCCGCCGGCGATGCAGTTCATTCCCCAGGTTTTCCAGGTATTGCGCGAATCTGGCATAGCCGCCCGGCTTCAGCAGATCGGTCGCCATCGTGACCGGAAATGCTCCGGCGGCCAGAACCGTGCTCACATTCAGCGCATCCGCGCCCCCGGAATAGGAGACGTTCAAGTCTCCCTTGAACTCTTCCGCCAGCTTGAGGAAGAGGCTGAGCGTGAGAGGATACAGCGCACGGCCCGACATGTACATTTCATCCCCGGGCAGAATCTTTTTGTGATTGACGGCCGGGAGCGTGTTGCTCAGCTTGACTCCAAAAGTCAGACCGCACCTGTCAGCAGCTTGCTGCAGTGTCCGGATGAGTTCCACTGCCCGTGGGTAGCGCAGGTCGCGATCAAACACCGCAGCGGGGATTTGAATGTCGCCAAAGCCCAGATCATTGTGGAGTATATTCAGAACCTTTTTCTTGCCGAGCAGCGTGGGATTGAGCTTGACGATGGTGTGGAGCCGCCTCTCTTCCATCAGGTAGCGCGCGATCTGCTCGATTTCCTGCGGCGGGCAGCCGTGCATCGTGGAGAGTGTCACATTGTTCGCGATTTGAGACGGGATGTCGATATCGGCGAATTGAGGAAACCTCTCCTTCAGCACCGATCGCATCTGCGACAATTCTGCAGACGCATCCCGCATCTGATCCAGAAAGCGGGTCAGGCGCGCATCTTTGATGCCTTCGAGGTTGTAGCCGACGCTGATGTTGAACAGGGTCCCTAGAGGAACCTTGTTCTCATGCCCGAGCAAGCGGTGAAGGACATGGATCAAGAACCATGCTTTGGCGTATTCATGAGCTGACTGATCCAGCTTGAGTTCCTGCGACCACTCGACATTGTAACCCTCGTCCTCCATGTCGATGCATGGCCTGGGAATCTCCAACTCATCCTGGATTTGGACTGTTTTAAGCTCGATAAAACGTCCGCCGCACAGCCATGCGGAAACGATATTCTGGGCCAATTGAGTGTGGGGCCCTGCCGCCGGCCCGATCGGAGTAGCCAGGTATTGCCCAAAGACATCAGCGACGGCATAGGGACTGTCAGGCCGGGGCACATAGAAATGAGACCGGTGAATCCCGAAAATGGAGTCCCGATCCTTCAATTCCTTCAACACCCATTTGAGCAGAACATCGAATGGCAGGACGCGCATGACATCAAGCCTCAAGCAAGCTGTGTCGCCCTTTCAGGGCTTTACGACTGCAAAGGTCTACCCTGCCAAATCATGCTGTTGATGCGCGGTCGCGCAAGCCTCTCAGCAGACGCTCCTGGGTCAGAGGCAACTCGTCGTACCAGATCCCTGTGGCATCATGGACGGCGGCAACCAGCGCCGGTGCGAGCGCTAAGAAGGGGAGTTCTCCCATTCCCCGTGCGCCCCATGGACCGATCGAGTTTGGGTGCTCCACGATGACAGATTCGACACGCTCCGGCAGGTCGGCTGTGGTAGGAATCAGATACGTGCTCAGGTTCGGAGTCAGTACCTGGCCATTCCTGGAAATAAAATTCTCGCAGGTAACCCAGCCGATCGCCTGGACTACGCCGCCCTCAATCTGCCCCACGACCTGCTGCGGGTTGATGGCCTTGCCCACATCGTCGGCACAGACGACGCGCAAAATGCGCAGCTCGCCGGTTTCGGTATTCACTTCCACTTCCACACCCTGGGCGACATAGCCATACGAAAAATTAGGAGTGCCGTGACCGGTTTCCGGATCCAATGGCGTGGTTTTTGGTGCTAGGTAGGTGTACTCGGCGACTGCGGGCCGTACGTGCGCGCGCCAACTCGCCAGCGCTCCTTCGGCGGCGCCGCGGATCGCATTTCCTGCCATCAGCGTCATGCGCGATGCGGACACGGAACCGGAGCCGTGCGGGCTGGTGGCCGTGTCGGAGGGGATCATGCGAACTTTTTCGAGAGACACATTCAGCGCCGCTGCGGCCATCTGGCAGATTGCGGTGTGTGTGCCCTGCCCCACCTCCGCGCTGCCGAGGTAGACCATGGCCTCCTCGATCTCGGCCCCGCCTTTCAATTCTATCTTCGCCCGGCAGCTGTCGTGATATCCGAAGGAGTAGCCCACGTTTTTGAAGGCGGTCGCAAAGCCCGTTCCATTTTGGATTTTGCATTGGGGATTGGGGATTGGGGGTTTGCGCCAGCCCGCGGGGGCTTTGGCCCAGCCGGAGGCTGCGGCGCAGCGCTCGGTGACTTCTGCCAGGCTCACGCCTTCGGGTAAGGAGGTTCCCATGGCGGTGAGACTACCCTCACGCAAAAGATTTTTGAGCCGCAGTTCCACCGGATCCATTCCCAGGCGCTGGGCCAATTTGTTCATCTGCATTTCGGCGGCAAAAATGGCCTGGGGCGAGCCGAAGCCGCGGAAAGCGCCGCTGGGCGGGTTGTTGGTGTACACGCCATCAATGTCCGCCTTGACGTTGGGAATCTCGTAAGGTCCCGCGCAAGTCACCGTGGTATTGCCGAGAACCTTGTTGGTGGTATAGCAGTAGGCGCCGCCGTCGGCGATAATGCGTATTTCCGCGGCGACCAATTTGCCCTCGCGCGTCGCACCCCACTTGCAGTGAATCCAGAACGGGTGACGTTTGCAGTGGCCCAGAATCGATTCTTCCCGGCCCCAGACAATCTTGACCGGGCGGCGCAGCTTCCAGGCAGCCAGGGCCAGCACGATTTGCACCGACATATCTTCCCTGCCGCCGAAGGCGCCGCCAATGGCCGGGTAGATGACACGCACCTGGTCCAACGGCAAATCCAACGCATGAGCGATCTGGTGCTGGTCTTCCGAGGCCCACTGTCCGGCAACGGCAACCGTAACGCGGCCTTCATCGTCGATGTAGCCCAATCCGGCTTCGGGCTGCAGGTAGGCGTGTTCTTGCGACGGCGTGCGATATTTGCTCTCCACAATGATATCCGCTCGCGGCCAGGCCGCCTCCACATCCCCCTTGCGGATCTGGTGGTGCGAGATACGGTTGCCATCCGCGCATATTTCCGGATGAATCTGACTGAGTTGCCTGTGGGTGTGGATCGGGTAAGCGCCGGGCTTGATCGCTTCGCGAGGATCGGTCAGGACGGGAAGGTCCTCGTATTTGACCACGATCCTGTCCCGGGCCTGGGCCGCGATCGTTTCAGTGTCGGCAACCACGAGTGCAACCTGATCGCCGACAAAGCGCACAACATCGGCGCCGGGTTTGGAGGAGCCCGGACCACACAAGACAGGCTGGTCGGGGATTTGCAGGCCGCGCTCATTCACCGGAACATCGCAAGCGGTGAAAATTGCAGCTACGCCGGGGACGGCGGCAGCCTTCGATGTGTCGATGCTCAGAATGCGAGCATGGGGACGCCCGGCGAAGAGAATCTTGGCGTGCAGCATGCCGTCCATGGCAAGGTCGCCCGGATATTTCGCCGCGCCTGTGACCTTGGCGCGCGCGTCCACTCGGGGGGCCGATTGACCAATGCCTTGAGTCATCATGCCTCGCCTATTCCAGAATGGCCCGTTCGACCGCGTTCATAATCTTGTAATACCCTGTGCAACGGCAAAGGTTCCCCCCCAGTCCCGTTTTGATCTGCTCTCGGGTGGGATTCGGAATTTCCTCCAGGATGCTGGCGCCCGCCATGATGAAACCAGGCGTGCAGTATCCGCACTGGACGGCTCCTTCGTCGATAAACGCCTGCTGGAGAGGATGGAGATTATCACCTTGGGCCAATCCCTCCACGGTGACGATGCTTGCGCCGTAAGCCCGGGGAGCAGGGACGAGACAGGCCAGCACCGCAATTCCATCCATCCACACCGTGCACGCACCGCATTCTCCCTCGCCACATCCTTCCTTGGTACCGGTCAGATTCATATCCTCACGGAGTATGTCCAGCAATCGTTTCCGACCCGCTCCGCGGGCAACCCTCTGGATCCCATTAACCACGCACTCAATCGCATCCGAATCCGTGCCGTTATGACGCAGCGCCTTGCCATGCCAAGGAGGGAAATGGCCGTCGGTGTTGCCCCAGAGCATCGGCGAGATACGGGCGAGCGCCGCACGCTCGGTGCCGTTGCGCAGCACCGTCAGGGCGCGCTGCACGACTAAACCAGCTGCGTCCCGGCGATAATCCGCCCCTCCCCGGACATCGGTGATGGGAGCCACGGCCTGCTCACACAAGCCGGCGGCGTGCCGGATGCGGTCCTCACTCAAGGCGCCGCCAAGCAGCGCCGCTTCAGCTGCGGCAGCGCGGATGATCGTGGGGGCGACGCTGCCCAAAGCGATGCGCGCCCTGGTCACGATGCTGCCGTCAAAGGTCAAGACGGCGGCGGCATTGACCACAGAGATGGCATTTGTGCGTCGAAGGCCCAGTTTGACGAACACGCCGCGCTCGTTCGATTTAAGGGCCGGGAAGGCAATATCGGTCACCATTTCATCGCCGGCTCGTGCGGTCTTGCGCACACCCTGGAAAAAGTCGGGGAAGGACAATGTGCGCTCACCTCGCACACTGCGCAGCGTCAGCCGGGCATCCAGCGCCCATAGCGCGGTGATGGTGTCATTGGCAGGGGATGCGGTAACGAGGTTGCCCACTACGGTCGCCCGATTGCGCACCTGCGGCGTGCCGACTTCGCCACAGGCGAGCGCCAGCGGGCATCCCCGCTCAACCAGAAGGGTGGTAGCTGCGACCTGATTGTGCGTTACCGTCGGACCCACGTGAATCATCTCGTCAGCGTCGATCCACGCACGATCCAGCCTCCCGATACGGGTGACATCGATCAGCACCGGATCCATCCTGGCGGCGCGGCGCAATTCGACGAGGAGATCGGTACCGCCGGCGATGATGCGGGCCCCAGAGCCGTGCTCGGCCAGAAGGCGCAGCGTTTCATCCACAGAGATGGGTGTTTCGTAAGCCTGCCACACAGGCACTCTCCTCTTATAGCTGACGGAGCAATCCGGTCATTTCATTAAACTGGTCGATTAGCGCGTCAATCTCGCTCACCTGACCGTGGATATTGCTCCAGTAGCTGCCATCGTACCACTGAGCCTGGATCTCCTGGTAGGTTTTGCCCTGTTGCTCGACCCAGGTGAAGTACTTGAGATTGTGAACGCGCTTCCTCGCCGGGTAGGTAAGCTCTTCCATATTCTCCGTGCCCTGCCCCACCAGATCACGGTGATAGGCTACAGCCGCATCGCGCGCGGTGAAATCACCCTTTGAGGCACGGAGCTCCTGCAGCCGGCTCTGGTACATTTCCATGGAATCGGTCAGAACGGTCACGACGGCGTCCCCATCACCCCACTCGTACCAGCGCGCCATTTTGATCGCGGACAGCAGGTTGGCAACGCCGGAGATGCCCAGGAGCGGCAGATTTTCGATGAGCGTTTCAGCCACACCTGCCTGGGCCAGGTACCTCCTGCCTTCGGGTTCGTTGAACAGGCGCAAAACCTGCATCGGCGCTTCGTCGTCGATGGCCATCACCATGTCAGTGTTGCGGACGTTGTGAATCCAGGGCACGTGTTTGTCCCCGATGCCTTCGATGCGGTGCCCGCCAAAGCCGTTGCTCAGGAGTGTCGGGCACTGGAGCGCTTCGCTGGCAGCCAGCTTGCTGGTCGGGAAAATCTCTTTTAGATAATCTCCGGCGCCGATGGTGCCCGCAGAGCCAGTGGTGAAGACCGAGCCGCGCAAGGTCTCGCCCGGGCGCAGTTCCCTCCTCAGGACTTCTTCGATTGCGTGACCGGTGATGTCATAGTGCCAGAGATGATTGCCGGGCTCATCAAACTGGTTGAAGATCACCAGGTCCTGGCCCGAGCGGCGCAATTCCCAGCATTTGTCGAAGACCTCTTTGACATTGCTTTCCGTGCCCGGCGTGGCGATCACTTCGCCGGCCACTTTGGACAGCCATTCAAAGCGCTCACGGCTCATCCCTTCGGGCAGGATGGCAACGGATGCGCATCCCAATAGTGCGGAATCGTAGGCGCCGCCGCGGCAATAATTGCCGGTCGACGGCCAGACGGCCTTCTGCGTGGTCGGGTCAAACTGACCTGAGATCAGGCGCGGCACGAGGCAACCAAACGCCGCGCCGACTTTGTGCGCACCGGTGGGAAACCACCTCCCCACCAGGGCAAAAATGCGGGCTTTCACGCCGGTCAGTGCCTTGGGAAACTCGATGGCATTGACGGGACCGAATCCGCCGCCGAACGGCACTGGTTCGTTATGCCAGGTGATGCGGAAAAGATTGAGCGAATTCAGATCCCAAAGGCCGATCCCCTTGAGCCGGACCCGGAGGGTCGCAGGAATGCGTGCAGGGTCTTTCATCTGCGCATAGGTCGGGATGATGATGTTGCGTTCTTTCGCCCGCTGGACGGCTCGATTCAACTGCTCTCGATTTACCCTGAGGTCGATCATTTGGCTTGTCCTTCTGGATTAAGCTCAACGCGCCGCCAGGTTGCCCAGTTGTCTCATCACGCGGCGGACATCCGCGACATCGGCCGAGACCACCGGGGGCTGTTCGACAGACTTGAGCGCGGTTGAAACATCCTTCAGTCCTGATCCCGTAGCCAGCAAGACCACGCGCTCCTCGGGCCCGATCCATCCCATGGCGACGGCGTTGGCGAGGCCCGCATAAGCGGCGGCCGCGGCAGGCTCGGCAAAGACTCCACAACCGGTGGCCAGAGTGCGAACGGCTCTTATTATTTCTTCATCGGTGACGCGGAGGAAAGCCCCGTCACTTTCCCTCACAGCCCGCAGCGCTTTGATGCGATCCCGCGGCAGTCCGGCG
Organism: Acidobacteriota bacterium; assembly: GCA_041501225.1. Lineage (GTDB taxonomy): Bacteria > Acidobacteriota > UBA6911 > UBA6911 > UBA6911 > JAFNAG01. The sequence goes on along the minus strand of JBGQNR010000003.1, from coordinate 73,885 downwards.
CTGATGCTGTCCGCAATGGTGTGGGCCGCGATGGGCTTCATCTCCGTGGCATCAAGGCCACGCTCCCAGGCGTCCGCGAGGGCGGCAGAGCCGGCCGCCTGCACTCCCATCAACCTGGGCATGCGTTCAATCCAGCCTAAGGAAATCATGTCCTTCAAGCCCTTGTGCACACCTCCTAGAATGCAGCCGTCACCCACGGGAACAAAGATCCGATCGGGTACCTGCCAGCATAACTGTTCACAGATTTCATAGGCGGCCGTCTTTTTGCCCTCGCTCATGTAAGGGTTATAACCCGTGTTGCGGTTGTACCAGCCGAACTCCTGTGCGGCTTTCAGGCAGAGCTCATAGGCGTCATCGTAGGTGCCTTCCACGAGGAGCACCCTCGAACCAAAGACCAGAATCTGCGCGATCTTTCCCTGCGGCGCGGTCCTGGGCACAAAAATGACATTGGGTTGCGACACGGCCGTGCACATACCGGCAAGAGCGGCGGCCGCATTGCCTGTGCTGGCCGTGGTGACCACACTGCAGCCGATTTCCTTTGCCTTGAGCACCGCAATCGCGGAAGCGCGATCCTTGAAGGAGGCTGTGGGCTGCCGCCCGTCATCTTTGACCCACAGGTGCTTCAGGCCGAGTTGCGACGCCAGTCGCGATGCAACCACCAGGGGCGTCCAGCCCACGCGGTCCATGATTGTTCCTGCTACGAGTTGCCGGCTGCCCTCCGGATCCACGGGCAGCAGCGCGAGATAGCGCCACATGGAATGTTCGCGGCTGTCCGCCAGTTTTTCTCGCGAGGTCTGCTTGCGGATCAGGTCGTAATCGTAAACAACATCCAGGACGCCGTCATTGCCGTGTTTGGGGCAAACGTAGGCTGCTTCGCACGCCCGGTACCGGGCGCCGCAGATCGTGCACTCAAGTCCTGCAACGCAATCCATGATCGCCTCGTCCTGAAGTCATCGCAGACAGAAAAAACTCCGCTTTCGGCACGTTAAAACTCGAAGGCGCCAGCAAAGACCGGCGCGCTCCTCCCCGGCCACTTTGATTCGCCATTGCCCGCCTCAAGGATTTAATGCTACAACCATTTTATTTCATAGCCATTTTTTTATGCTACCAGGAGTTATGAATGGAAGACGTCAGCAACGATATCGCCGAAATCAAAGAACTGACAGGGGAGCTTTGTGGCCGCGATTTTCTGCTTACCTGGGATAAAAGTGAGCAGGAACTGCGCATGATCCTGAAGGCTGCCGCGGTTCTCCAGAAGCTCCATCACGGCAACATTTCCTGCCGCTTGTTTGACTCAGGTTTGGCGGTGTCCCAATTCCGCGATAATTCCACCCGCACCCGCTTTTCTTTTGCTTCCGCCGCAAACCTGCTCGGCCTGGCGGTGCAGGATCTCGAGGAAGGCAAATCTCAGCTCACCCATGGCGAAACAGTGCGGGAGACCGCAAACATGATCTCCTTTTTGACCGAAGCTATCGGGATCCGGGATGACATTTTTTTAGGGGCGGGCCATACCTACATGATCGAGATCGGCAAAGCCCTGGATGACGGTTTCAGGGAAGGGGTTCTTCCTCAGCGGCCGACCGTTGTCAACCTGCAATGCGATGTCGACCATCCCACGCAGAGCATGGCAGACTTGCTCCATCTGGAACATACCTTCGGTGGCATCGACCAACTCGGGGGCAAAAAAATCGCCATGAGCTGGGCCTACTCGCCAAGCTATGGGAAGCCTCTCTCCGTGCCGCAGGGAATCATCGGACTCATGACCCGCTTTGGAATGGACGTAGTGCTCGCCCACCCTGAGGGCTACAACCTTATTCCGGACGTGGTGGATCGCGCAGGAAAGCAGGCGAGAGAGAGCGGAGGGAGATTTCAGGTCGTCGCTTCCATGGAAGAGGCTTTTCAAGATGCGGACATCGTTTATCCCAAGAGCTGGGCCCCTTATCAGGTGATGGAGCGCCGCACGGAGCTTTTGCGCCAGAACAACAGCGCGGGCTTAAAAGACCTGGAAAAAGAGTGCCTGGCCAACAACGCCCGCTTTCTGCATTGGGAGTGCACCGAGGAAAAAATGAAACTGACCAGGAACGGCAGGGCACTCTACATGCATTGCCTCCCGGCCGACATCTCGAACGTTTCCTGCGCACGAGGCGAAGTGCAAGACAGCGTTTTTGAACGTTACCGGATTGAGACCTACGAAGAGGCCGGTTTTAAGCCTTACATCATCGCCGCCATGATCCTGACCGGCAGATTTGAAGATCCGGCAGCCTTGCTGCAAAATCTTGCCGCCGGAAAAAACAACAGAATGGGATGCGGACGCGGATAGCAGAGGGCTGAAGGCACCGCTGCGCCCGATCCGCACTTCCATGAGGTGCTCATGAAGGCAATTGATACGGAGAAAATACGGGCGCAGGCTGTAAAGTATCGCAAGGATATGGTCGCATTTCTGCGCGACATGATCGCGATTCCCTCCCAGTCCTGCCACGAAAGGGATGTCATCCTGCGCATCGAGGCCGAGATGAAAGCAGTCGGCTTCGATGAAGTCAAAATCGATGCCATGGGAAACATCCTGGGCCGCGTCGGCCATGGAAGGCGGGTGATTGCCATGGATGCGCACGTCGACACCGTCGGCGTGGGCGACGCCCGCTCCTGGAAGTGGGATCCGTATCAAGGAAAGCTGGAGAACGGCATAATCTATGGCCGCGGAGCCAGCGACCAGGAAGCCGGCATGGCCAGCATGGTCTATGCAGCAAAGATGATCAAAGACCTTACGATGGAGGGAGATTATTCCCTTTGGATCACCGGCACGGTCCAGGAAGAGGACTGTGACGGGCTTTGCTGGCAGTATCTGATCAAGGAAGGGATTCTCGTTCCGGAGGCGGTGGTGATCACCGAGCCGACAAATCTCAATATTTACCGCGGCCATCGGGGTCGAATGGAAATTGGGGTGACGACCCAGGGAATCTCCTGCCACGGCTCGGCACCCGAGAGGGGCAAAAATGCCGTCTACTCGATGGCCAGGATCGTTCAGGAAATCGAAAAACTGAACGAGCGTCTGAAGGAGGATGCGTTTTTGGGCAAAGGAACGGTCACCGTAACCTACATTGAATGCGACACGCCGTCCCTCTGTGCTGTGCCTGACCGTGCCTACATCCACCTCGACCGGCGCTTGACCCGCGGCGAGACCAAGGCGAGCGCGGTCGCAGAAGTAGAGGATGCCATTCAGAGGGCGGGGGTAGAAGCCACGGTGGAAGTATTAAAATACAGCGTGCCGAGTTACTCCGGTCTGGTTTACGAAACTGAAAAATATTACCCCACTTGGATCCTGGAAGAAGATCAGCCGCTCTGCCGAGCCGGCATAGAAACCTGCCGTCAAATATTGGGCAGAGAGCCGGTCGTAGGAAAATGGACTTTCTCCACCAATGGCGTGGCTACCATGGGGATGATGGGGATTCCCACGATCGGTTTCGGCCCCGCAAATGAGATTTATGCCCACACCGTAGAGGACCAGGTGCCGGCGGAACATCTGACCGCAGCCGCTGCATTCTATGCGGCGTTTCCACTCATTTATTGCCAGGTGGCGTAGAACCTATCCGGGAGGCTGGTTCATCGTGGAATTCACGCTTAACGGCGAGAAACGAAACTATGAGGGCGACATCGATCTGGCGCTCTCCAGATATCTTCGAGAAGAGGCAGGAATCACCTCCTGCAAATCCGGTTGTTCAGGGCAAGGGGCCTGCGGAGGGTGCACAATCCTCATGAACGGGAAGGCAATCCTCTCGTGCACAACTAGGATGAAGCAGGTAGAGGGCACGGCGGTAGTTACGCCCGACGGCCTCGGACAGAAGATTCAGGATGTTTTCGCCCGGGCTTTTATTCTAAAGGGCGGAGTTCAGTGCGGCTTCTGCACGCCGGGCATGGTCATGGCCGCCCAAGCTCTGTTGCTGGTCCATGCGAATCCCACCCGCGGCCAGATCGAGAAAGCAATCCAGCGCAATCTATGCCGGTGCACCGGCTACAAAAAGATTGTCGATGCCATCCTGCTCGCCGCCGCAGTTCTGCGCGGGGAGAAGGCCTTTCCGGATGAAATCGTCAACGGGAGGGTGGGCACACGGCTGGTAAAGCATCAGGCCTATCAAACCGTGCTGGGAAACCAGCCCTTCGTATGCGATCTCAAAGAAAAAGGGATGCTTCACGGAGCTCTTAAATTCTCGGACCACCCTCGAGCGAAGCTCCTGGCGATTGATACTGTCGCAGCGGAAAAGATTCCGGGCGTGATCGGGATTTTCACGGCGGCGGATATCCCCGGTCAACGATTCATTGGCCTCATAGTCGCAGATTGGCCGTTGATGGTCGCGGCCGGAGAAGAAACCCGATATGTCGGCGACGTTTTGGCGGGGGTAGTTGCCGAAACCGAAGACATCGCACGGGCAGCCATCGATCAAATAAAAGTGAAATATGAACTGCTCACGCCCGTAACCACCGTGGAGCAGGCGCTCAAAGAAGATGCGCCCAGCTTGCACTCCGGGGGTAACGTTCTATCGGAGACGACCCTGAAACGCGGCGATCCGCATCGAGCGATCCAGGATGCCGCCTATCTTGCCAAAGGCATTTACACGACACAGCGTGTGGAGCACGCCTACCTGGAGACCGAATGCGCCCTTGCCAAGCCTGCCTGGAAAGATGGGGAAGAAGGAATCCAGGTTTTTTCCCAGGGACAAGGCGCCTATGAAGACCGGCGCCAGATCGCGCTGATTCTGGGCATCCCTGAGCGACGAGTGCATGTGATCCAGGTGCAGACGGGCGGCGCGTTCGGCGGGAAGGAGGATCTGTCGGTTCAGGGGCATGCGGCGCTTTTTTCCTACCTCCTTAGGAAACCGGTGAGGGTCGCGCTCACGCGCGAAGAGTCGTTGATCATGCATCCTAAACGCCATCCGATGCGCCTGGACTACACCGTTGCCTGCGACAAGAATGGCAGGCTTACCGGGCTGATCGCTGAAATTGAAGGCGATACCGGAGCGTACGCATCCGTCGGCATGAAGGTGCTTGAACGGGCGGCGGGTCACGCTGCCGGCGCCTACTCTGTCCCCAACGTGCTCGTGCACTCGAGAGCCGTGCACACAAACAATGTGCCCTGCGGTGCGATGCGCGGCTTTGGGGTCCCTCAAGCCACGTTCGCCATGGAGAGCTGCATCGACGATCTATGCCGGCAAGGCAACTTCGATCGATGGCAATTCCGTTACGAAAATGCCCTGGCAGAGGGCAAGGAAACCGTCACGGGCCAGGTTTTGAAAGGTGGGGTGGGCCTTCGTCAAACGCTGCTGGCAGTGAAGGAATTCTTCACCCAGGCTCGCTGCGCAGGGATTGCCTGCGCCATCAAGAACACTGGCATCGGCAATGGTGTCCCGGATGTCGGGCGTGCCAAAATCGTCATTGAATCCCGGAATAAGGTAGTCATCTATCACGGCTGGTCCGAGATGGGCCAGGGCGTGCACACCATGGCACTGCAGACCGTCTGCGAACGCACCGGGCTCGATCCCTCGATCATGGAGGTGCGTGTCGACACCGCCTCCGAGACGGTCTGCGGCATGACCACCGCATCGCGCGGCACTTCGCTGGTAGGAAACTCCCTTATTGCTGCCACCGAAGAACTGATCAAGGACTTGCGTAGTCATTCTCTTGATGAGTTGGCCGGTAGAGAGTATGCCGGCGAGTGGTCGTATAACCGGACATCTATGATTGGCGAAGAAAAGCCGGCCGTAGGCCATGAAACCCATTATTCCTATGGCTACGCTACCCAGGTGGTCCTCCTGGATGATCGAGGCAAGATCGACAAAATCTATGCAGCTCACGATGCCGGCCGCATCATGAATCCCAATTTGTTCGAAGGTCAGATTGAGGGGGCCGTTCACATGGGACTCGGCTATGCCCTGACCGAGGATTTCCCGATGAAAAACGGCAGGCCCGTGTCTTTGAAACTGGGCAAATGCGGCGTGCTGCGCGCGACCCAGATGCCCGAAGTGGTGGTCATTGGCGTCGAGGCCGGGGATCCGCATGGGCCTTTCGGCGCCAAGGGCGTCGGAGAGATCGGCCTGGCGCCGACCGCCGCCGCAGTGGCCAATGCCCTGCTAGCCTTTGATGGTGTGCATCGATACTCGCTTCCAATCAGGTGGGAACCTAAATGAACCGTGTGCTGATTCAAGGCGGCATCCTGGTAACTCTGGAGAGCCCCAACCGGATATTAACCGACCACGCCGTTTTGATCGAAGATGACATCATCCGCGCGATTCTCCCGCAAAAGTCTACGCACCATATCAGGGCTGAGGTGATGGATGCTCGCGGCAAGGTCGTGATGCCGGGTTTTATCAATGCTCACATGCATTTTTATTCCATCTTCGCCCGCGGCCTGACCAAGGCGGTGCCGGCCGGAAACTTCATGTCGGTATTGCGCAACTTGTGGTGGCGCCTCGATCGCCGGCTGACATTGGAAGACTGCTATTTCAGCACGCTGGTAGCGGGCCTGGAGGCGATCCGTCATGGCACCACAACGATCATCGATCACCACTCCTCGCCTTCCGCCGCACGGGGCTCCCTGGGCAAGATCGCCCGGGCGGTGAAGGAACTGGGCCTGCGCGCCTGCCTCTGCTATGAAGTCTCAGACCGGGATGGAAAGGAAACTGCCCGCGCAGGCATGGAAGAAAATCTCCGCTTCCTGGAGGAATGCCGGCAGCACGATAGCTCCCAGATCAGTCCTCTTTTCGGCTTGCATGCATCGTTTACCCTCGGGGAGCGCACGTTGCGCCGATGTGCGGCAGATGCCGAAAGATATCAGACCGGCTTTCATATCCATTGCGCCGAAGACATCACGGACCAGCAGATCACCCAAAGCAGGTATGGTCGCAGCGTGGTCCGGCGCCTGGCTGACCATGGCATTCTTGGTCCGCGGACGATCTGTGCCCATGCCGTCCATCTTCAGGATGTGGAGTGGGATTTGCTTGCGCAGACGCAGACTGCCGTGGTCCATAACCCTCAATCCAACATGAACAATGCCGTCGGTGTGATGGACCTGGAAAACGCGACTCGAAAAGGCGTACTGGTCGGTCTGGGAACCGATGCCATGACCGGCAACATGCTCGAAGAATTGCGCAGTGCTATTTGGGCGCAAAGACTGCGGCAAGGAAATCCCAGCGCCGCCTTTGAGGAAGCTGTGGCGCTTCTGATCAAGAACAACCAGGAAATAGCGCGCCGCTATTTTCAAAGGGTGGGGCAGCTTAGGGAGGGGTGGATGGCTGATTTGATCTGCATCGACTATCTCCCCGCGACAGAGATGAACGAACACAACTTCGCCGGTCATCTGGTATTCGGGTTATCGCAGGCAGCCGTCGACACCACGATCGTCGGCGGCAGAGTGCTGATGAAGCACAAACAACTCACGGTTCTGGATGAAGAGAAGATTGCCCGGCGCTCGCAGAAACTATCCGGTGCGCTCTGGAACCGCTTTTAGATTGGCGCTCGCGAATTCAGCAGATCAGGCACTCTCGAGCATCTTGGCCGCAATTTCCTTCAGAAGTTTGGCACACACGGTAGCGGTGACGTTCATGGCATCCATGCGCGGATTAAATTCAACGATGTCGGCCCCGACAATGTCCGCACCGACCGACTGAATCGCATTCAACGCTTCCCGCATTGAAAGCCCGCCGGGCTCGCGATGGGAGACTCCGGGAGCGAATGCGGGATCGAGAACATCCAGGTCGAAGGAGAGATAGACAGGCGAATGCAGTGCGGGCAGTACCCCGCGCCAATCCTTCATTTCGATCACTTCGACCCCGAACCTTTCGGCCTGCCGGCGCTGATGCCCATTCAAGGTGCGGATTCCAACCTGAACGAGCCTGCGCACCAATCCCTCTTCCATGACTCTCGCAAACGGGCAGGCGTGCGAAAACCGGTTGCCCTGGAATTCGTCGTACAGATCGGGATGTGCGTCGAAGTCCAGGACGGTCAGCCCCGGATATTTTCCGGATACCGCCCTGATTACAGGATACGCGATCGAATGATCGCCACCCAAGGCGATCGGCCGCAGCCCTCGCTCGAGCAATGAATGCACGGAAGCTTCGATTTGCAGAAACACGTTTTCGCCGGCAACAGGAGCCAAATCGCCAGCATCCATGATTGGGGAGCCTGTACCCAGATCGGTCCCGTTTTCGCTCCAGAGATTCGACGCATGCGATGCGAGGGCCGCGCGGATGAGAGGGGGAGCATCGGACGCGCCTCTCTGGAAAGATGAGTTTTCATCGACGCGGCAACCGATAAGGGCAAGTTTTTCGCTCCCGACTGGCCGATCAAAGTTTTTCACGAAAAGTGCCTCCGATGCCAAGGATTTTAAATAAAAGCAACTTTAATTATCCTACCTAAATTCCCGGCAACCATGCCTAAGAAACTGAAAGTTGCTGCAGCGATTCAGAAGGAGGGGAAAAACCCTGCCATTTAGGAAACAAAACCAAAAGATCAACGCAGAGGCCGCAGAGGGAGCAGAGAGCGCAGAGTTCTTAAATCTTCACAACATCTGCGCGCTCTGCTCCCTCTGCGCGCTCTGCGTTGAGGCTTTTTAGGTTGCGGATACTCCGCATCGTGTCATCCGTGGCTGCTTTTAGCTTTTACTGTTGAATCACAGAAAGGCACTGCAATCTACTTGACGCGCCGCGGTATCTAATCTCTAATTCTTTCTTTGGACTCGTGGAATAATTCGACAAAAACAATTGTGCCGCAGCCGCGAGCTGCGCGCATAGAATCCAGGAGAAGCCCGTGTCCGGAAAAATACCAGCCGGTCCTCAGAAGCCGGAGCTTTCCGCCAAGCAGCGGGAAATGCTGCTCGACGTGGCCAAGGCGGCCTTGGCACGCGCCTACGCTCCATATTCCAAGTTTCAGGTAGGCGCCGCCGTGCTGACGGAAACCGGGACGACCTATTCAGGGTGTAATGTTGAGAATTCTTCCTACGGCCTGACCAATTGCGCCGAGCGTACGGCGATTTTCACGACCGTGGCTGCAGAAGGCCCTCGGATGCGCATTCGTGCCGTGGCGGTATGGACCCGCCCCGAGGGGCCATGTTCGCCATGCGGCGCCTGCCGTCAGGTCATCTTTGAATTGGGACCTGATGCTATCGTGTTGTTCCAAGGGCAGGATGGAGTACAGGAGGTTCGCGCCTCCGAACTCCTGCCGGCCGGATTTGTACTCTGATCCGGAATATTAGTACGCACGGTCTTTGCTGACCGGATAGGTTGATCGACATGCGTCCTGTAGATATTATCCGCAAAAAACGTGACGGCGCCGAGCTTACTCGTGAGGAAATCAATTTCCTGATCTCCCAATACACTCGCGATGAGATCCCCGATTACCAGATGTCCGCGTGGTTGATGGCGGTGGTTCTGCGCGGGATGAGTCGCGCGGAAGCTGCCGCGCTAACAGAAGCAATGCTTTATTCAGGTCAAGTCCTGGATCTCTCCTCGCTGCCGGGCCGGAAGGTGGATAAGCATTCGACGGGCGGGGTTGGCGACAAAACTTCGCTCGTGCTCGCGCCGATCGTCGCTGCAGGCGGAGTGACGGTGCCGATGATCAGTGGGCGCGGATTGGGCCACACCGGCGGGACCCTGGATAAACTCGAGTCCATTCCCGGCTTCAACGTGAATCTCTCCCTGGCGGATTTCCAGCACGTGCTCGGCGCCTGCGGTTGCGCCCTGATCGGACAGACGGCCGAAATCGCACCTGCCGACAAGAGGCTGTACGCGCTCCGCGATGTTACGGCCACGGTCGACAGTTCGTATCTTATCTGTGCCTCCATTATGAGCAAAAAACTTGCCGAGGGCATCGACGCTCTTGTGCTGGACGTCAAGACCGGCTCCGGCGCGTTCATGAAGAGCGAAGAGGACGCCGTCGCGCTTGCCGATCTGCTGGTGGAAACCGGCAGCCGGATGGGCAAGAAGACAGTAGCTCTCATTACCGACATGAATCAGCCGCTGGGCCGGCACGTCGGCAACGCGCTCGAAGTCGCCGAGTGCATCGAGATCTTGCGCGGCTCGGGTCCGGAAGATTTGCGCTCTCTCAGCATCGAGCTTTGTGGATGGATGTTCTTCCTGGGCCAGAGAACGGCGACCGTGACCGAGGGCAAACGTCTCGCGGAAGAATTGATCGCCAACGGCCGGGGCCTGGAAAAGTTTCGCGAGATTATCCGGTTGCAGGGCGGCGATCCCGGGGTGATCGACGACCTGAATCGTCTGCCGCAATCGCGGCACAAGAAGGATCTGTTCAGCCCCTGTGCCGGCTACGTTGCTGAAATTGCCTGCGAACAGGTGGGCATTGCCGGCATTGTGCTGGGGGGCGGGCGTGAAAAGAAGGAAGATGCCGTCGATCCCGCCGTCGGCATGGTGTTGCACAAAAAAACCGGGGACTCGGTGGCGGCGGGCGAGCCCCTGCTGACGGTGCACTATAATTCCGATGCGCGGCTGCCCGAAGCTTGCGCCTTGCTGGAGCAGGCCTATCGGATGACGAAGGACATCAGCCGCGTTCCGGCGCCGCTCATCCGACGGGTGATCGAAGGACAACCTCAAGCAGGCCCGACCTCGCCGATTGTGCGCCCATCGGGTGCGAAATAGGGAGATAAGCGAATGGCCCGTTTCATGGGATTTGTCGGTCTTATGACGATGATGAGCTTGGCGTATGCCTTTTCGACCAACCGGCGCGCCATCCGGTTCAAGACGGTTCTTTGGGGGCTGGGCCTGCAGTTTACCTTTGCCATCCTGGTGTTGCGGCTGGAAGCAGGCCGGGGCGCTTTGCAGGTCGCGGGTGAAGCCATCAACAAGCTGTTGTCTTATTCGTTCGCCGGCTCCGAATTCGTATTTGGGGAACTGGGCAAGAGCGGCGGCAAGTTCGGCATGGTGTTTGCATTCCAGGTGCTGACGACCATCATCTTCATATCCGCGTTTTTTGCCATTCTTTACTACTTCGGGATCATGCAATTTGTGATCAAGCAGTTTGCCAAGGTGATGAGGTTGATGGGCGCCAGCGGCGCCGAATCGCTCGACGTGGCCGCCAGCATATTCATGGGGCAGACCGAGGCGCCTCTTTCCATTCGCCCATTCCTGCCGAGCTGCACCAGGTCTGAGCTGATGACGATCATGACCGCAGGCATGGCGCATGTCTCAGGCGGCATCATGGGCGCCTATATCCTTTATGGCATTGAGGCAAAACACCTGCTCGCGGCGGTGATCATGACTGCCCCCGGTACTATTCTGATCGCCAAGATGCTGGTCCCGGAGACCGAAAACCCGGTCACTGCAAGCAAGGGTGCGGCTGCGGCCCAGGCATCAGATTCTCCGGCGCTGGACATCGATACGGTCGAAATGCCGAAGGACGCTAACATCCTGGGTGCAATTTCGCGCGGCACAACCGACGGCCTGCACCTGGCATTGAACGTGGGGGCAATGCTGGTGTCGTTCCTCGCACTGATCGCCCTGACCAACGGCATACTCGGCGGCATTCACAATGGTCTCGTCAATGTCGGCATTGCCTGGTTCCCGATCTCGCTGCAAGCCATCTTCGGATATATCTTTGCCCCGGTAGCCTTCCTGGTCGGCGTGCCCTGGCGAGACTGTGTTAACGTTGGCAATCTGCTGGGTACGCGCATGGTGATCAACGAGCTGGTGGCATTTTCGCAGCTTGGACCATTGAAGGCCGTCCTCGATCCGAGGTCTTTCACAATTGCCACTTTCGCGCTCTGCGGATTTGCCAACTTCAGCTCGATAGGGATTCAAATCGGCGGCATCGGGGCCCTGGCCCCTAACAAGCGCGACCAGCTGGCCCGGCTCGGTTTCCGCGCCATGCTGGCCGGAACCATGGCCAACCTGATGTCGGCATCAGTCGTGGGAATTTTGATAAAATGATCCGGCTGGCGTTACGTAATCTGGACAGGCAGGAGGTAAACCCATGAGTACTGGCAGCGCAAAGGAGACGGGCGTCTCGGATTCCCAGTTCGAGCGCGCGGAACAAGCTGCGCAGTTCGTCCTCTCTCGAACCGGGCAGCGGCCTGAGATCGCGTTGGTGCTGGGTTCCGGCCTGGGCGCCTTCGCGGACGACCTGACGGAGGCTGTCCGGCTGCCTTACAGCGACATTCCCCATTACCCCAGACCGAGCGCCGAGGGCCATGCGGGGCAACTGGTGATCGGCAAGGTGTGCGGAGTTTCGGTAGCTGCCATGCAGGGTCGCGTGCATCTTTATGAAGGGCTGACCGCCAAAGAAGTGACTTTTCCGATGCGTGTATTCGGGCGTATGGGAATTCGCGCGGCCATTCTGACCAACGCTGCCGGAGGCATTTCCGAAGAGCTGAAGCCCGGATGTCTGGTCGTACTGGAGGACCATATCAATCTGCAAGGAACGAACCCGTTGACCGGGGCCAACGACGCCCACTTCGGCACGCGTTTCGTGGATCTGACCACAGCCTATTGCAGAAATTATCGGGAAATCGCAATGCGCGAAGGCCGTAGACTCAAGGTGGATATCCTGAGCGGTGTGTATGCGGCGCTGCCTGGTCCGAGCTACGAGACTCCGGCAGAGATCAGGTATCTGCAGAGGATCGGCGCGGATGTGGTCGGGATGTCGACCGCAGCCGAGGTGATCGCAGCCCGCCACATGGATATTCAAGTTCTCGCGATTTCCTGCGTGACCAACATGGCCGCCGGGATCACCGGCGAGGCCATCCATCATCAAGAAGTGCTGGACACCGGGAAAAGCGTCAAGGGACAGTTCATCGCCCTGCTGCGCGCCGTGATCCCTCTCGTCTCCGATGAGTTGAAAAAAACGAGAAGTTGATCCAATGTCTTCAGGCAAAGCCGTGCCGGGCCGCCCTTATATGATAGGTATTGCCGGCCCATCGTGCGCCGGCAAAAGCGAACTCTCCAGGCATCTGGCGGCGCAACTGCCCGCTATCGTGCTGCCCCTTGACTGTTATTACCTGGATCTATCCGACCGCCCCATCGAGGAGCGGGCGAAGTTCAATTTTGACGAGCCCTGCGCCCTGGATCATGATCTGTTTCTGCGCCAGCTGCTGGCATTGACTGAAGGCAAAGAGATTGAGCGGCCTGTATACGACTTTTCCATCCACACCCGGATAAGGCAGACGGAGCTGGTGAAGCCGGGCAGATTCATCGTTGTCGAAGGGCTGTTTGTTCTTTACTGGGAGGATGTGCGCGCGTTGTTCGGCACCAAGGTCTTCGTCGATCTGCCGGATGGGCCTTGCCTCGAGCGCAGGATCGTGCGTGATGTGCGCGAGCGCGGTCGCACACCTGAATCCGTGCGCCACCAATTCGCTGAAACCGTGCAACCCATGGCCGAACTGCATGTCCGTCCCACCAAGGTATTCGCCGAGCTGGCCATCGCGGGGGACAATCCCATACAGAAATCTGTAGACGCTGTGCTGGCCCACATCCACCGAAAATGAATAGCGCGACGCGGAATATCCGCAACCTAAAAAAGCCTCAACGCGGAGCGCGCAGAGGGAGCAGAGAGCGCAGATTTTTTGAAAACTTAAGAACTCTGCGACCTCTGCTCCCTCTGCGGCCTCTGCGTTGATCTTTTGCTTTTCTTGCCTAAAAGGCAGGGGAGAAGGTATCCCGGCGCGCCTTTGCTCCGTACTCATCACTCCGTGCTTTTTACCACCTTGGCGAGGTCGGGCTCGAAGCAACGGCGGCAGCGTGCCTCGTACATGCCGCCCGCACCCACGACGATCAACTCATTACTCGCTACCAGGCGTTGCGTGTGTTTTGCGGGATTCCCGCATTGCATGCAGATGGCAAGCGTCTTGGTGATTTCGTCGGCGACGGCCAGCAGCTCCGGTATGGGATGGAACGGGCGGCCAAGGTAATCCGTATCCAGGCCGGCGATGATAATGCGCTTGCCCATGTCCGCGAGCCGCACCACCAAATCCACCAGCTCATTGCCTAGAAACTGAGCCTCGTCCACGCCGATGACTTCCGTCCTCAAATCAAGGGCGGCTTCGAGCTCGGCGGCGTTCTTCACGCAGGCGGAGCGGATCTTCAGTTCGCTATGCGAAACAATATGGCTATCCGAATAGCGCTGATCAATCGTAGGCTTGAAGATCTGAACCCGCTGGCGGGCAATTTCGGCGCGCCGCAACCGGCGGATCAACTCCTCGCTCTTGCCGCTAAACATTGGTCCACAAACAACTTCGATCCAACCGAGATTACCTTTGGCAAAATTCATGATCGATCCTCAGCTACCAATATTGCGGGGCTATTCACGACTCGAGGGGAGAACGTCTCCAAAAAGGAACCAGCCGGCCGCCCGATGCGTATTTGTATCTCGGGTGCACATCCGGGAGCAAGCTGGAAATGCAGCGTCGATCTAAGGATCGGAATCAGCCCATATTCCGGCAAGAGGCTGGGCTCCCGGAGCGGGCCGGGCAAAACTCAAAGATCAAGTCGCGACATTCACGTGGAATTCATTTGACCCTCTCCTGGTAAATCAGCTAAATTTCCTACTTCCGCAAAAGACGCGCATCTAAGGTGACGGACGCGCCTTTCTTTCATAATTGAGGAGAAATAACATGGAAGTTTCCAAAAGCAAGCTGCTGCTTATTGTACTCATTGTCCTCACGGCCTTATCCGGCTCTGCTTGGGCCCAGGCAGTAGCCGGCATGGGAGGAATCTCAGGGGTCGTGCGTGATTCGAGCGGCGCCACGGTGCCCGGGGCGCAGGTGGTGATCTCCAATCCCTCCAAGGGAATTACACGAAACCTGATTACTACTGAGGCTGGCGTCTTTTCCGCGCCGGCGTTGGTGCCGTCGACGGGTTACAGCCTGACCGTCACGATGCCGAATTTCGGCAAGTGGGAAGCCAAGGATTTTGAGATCCTCGTCGGCCAGACGGTGAATTTCCAGGTTACCCTGAAAGTGGCAGGAGCCACGACCGAGCTTGTGGTAACGGGCGAAGCCCCGCTGGTGGAAACCTCCAAGACCGACGTGTCTCAGGTCGTCGAGAAGCTCCAGATTGAAAATCTTCCGATCAACGGACGCCGTGCCGATACTTTTGTACTGATCACGCCCGCGGTAACCGATGACGGCACGTTCGGCCTGGTCAGTTTCCGCGGCATTGCCGGCAGCAACTCGTTCCTGACCGATGGCAACGACACGACCCAGGGCTTCTACAACGAAAACGCGGGCCGTACCCGTATCACAACCCAGATATCGCAGGATGCGGTGCAGGAATTCCAGGTGCTTTCCAATGGCTTTTCGGCCGAGTTCGGGCGTGCGATGGGTGGGGTGATCAACACCGTCACCCGCAGCGGATCCAACGATATGCACGGGACAGCTTACTGGTACTTCCGCAACCGTACGCTGAACGCCATGGATCGTTATGCCCCCAAGGGCTTGAATCCGTCCGAGTGGCGCCATCAGGCGGGTGGCAGCCTGGGCGGCCCGATCGTGAAGGACAAGCTCTTCTTCTTCGCAAATGGCGAGATCGTCAAAAGGAATTTCCCGGCCATCAACCGCATCATCAATAACTCCCTGACCGATGCAGGCGGATATAACATTACGGCGCCTTGCACGGCCACCCCGACCCAGTGCGCCACCGCGATTGACTTCATCAAGCGGCAGATGGATGTGCTGGTTCCACGCACCGTGGACTCCGCGATGGGATTCCTGAAGTTCGACTGGCGCCCCTCCGAACGCGATTCCTTCAGTTTCGATGGGAATTTGATGCACTGGAAGTCGCCGCACGGGATTCAAACCCAGGCGGTGCTCAGCAACGGCAACGCGCTCGCCAATAACGGAAACTCCACGGTGGAAACGCGCTACGGCAAGGCCTCGTGGATCCGCGTCTTCAGCCCGAAAGTTCTCAATGAATTCCGTTTCGGCTTTTTCAAAGATCGGCTTTCCGATCCTGCGGCCGGTGATCTGTGGCCGAAAGAAACAGGCGGTCTTTACATCACACTTTACGGCACGACCATCGGTGCCGCTCAAGCCTACCCGCGTACGTACCCCAGCGAGTTGCGCTTCCAGTTCGCAGATAACCTGAGCTGGACCCAGGGCGCTCATGCCTACAAGTTCGGCGTCGATATCGCGACGACTCAGGACTGGATGAATCAGTTATATAACGGGAATGGCGGCTACAGCTATTCGAGCCTGACCAATTTCGCCAAGGATTTCTCCGGCAACACAACTGCCGGGAATAAAGGCTATTCCAACTTCACCCAGGCATTCGGCAATCCGATCCAGAATGTCCGCACTACCGACATCGCTTTCTATGCGCAGGATGTATGGAGAGTCGGGCGGAAGTTGACGTTCAACTACGGAATTCGCTACGAGCATACTTATATTCCGCAGCCATGGGTGACCAATCCCGACTACCCGCAGACGTCGTCCATTCCATCACCGACCAAGAATTTTGCGCCGCGTGTCGGAATGGTTTACTTGATTGACTCCAAGACCGTGCTGCGCGCCGGTTATGGCATTTTCTGGGCCCGTTTCCACACAAACGGCTTGGATACCTTGCTGCTTGGCAACGGCAAATTCCAGACTAATATCTATGTCTCTCCTACCACAGCAGGCGCACCGGTATTTCCTAGCGTGTTTCCGAGCGCAACGGGATTGCCGACCGGCACTTCGAATCTGACCTTCGCCGCTCCGGACTTCCACAATCCATATACGCAGCAGGGCACCCTGGCCATCGAGCGTGAGCTCACCAAGGATCTGGCCCTTACCGCGAGCTACATCTGGAGCCGCGGCATCGGTATATGGACCCAGCGCGACGTAAACCTTGGGGATCCTGGCCCGACCCAGACCTACACAATCCAGGATGCATTCTCCAATATCGTGGGGACGTACTCGACCCCCGTCTATCTTTCCAAGAATAAGCCGGACACGCGTTATGGCAAGATTCTCCAGGTCGAGAATGGCGGTCAATCCTGGTATAACGGGCTGGCCCTCCAACTCCGCAAACGCATGTCGCATGGCATAACCGGCACTGTCGCTTACACATGGTCTCATGCTATCGACGACGCCAACCAGCAGGGCGCATCATGGAACATCAGTTGGGGTTACAACAACGTTACAATTCCCGGCAATTATTCATTTGACCGGGGGAGTTCCACCATGGATCAGCGACATCGCATGGTCATCAGTTTCCTGTGGCAGCCCACCTTCACGCAGAGTAATTCAGCCCTGGCCCGCTACCTGATTAACGGGTGGCAGTTGTCCGGCATCACCACGCTGGCATCCGCGCATCCTTGGACGGCGACAGTCAACGTCCAAAGCACTACGCAGTTCACGGGCTACGCCATGCCATACTCGACGCTCAATGGTTCAGGCGGCTGGACCCGGGTACCTTTCTGGAGCGTGGGAAGCCTGGACATCGACCAGTACTACCGCGTGGACGCGCGCCTGACGCGCGTGCTGCCCTTCACTGAACGCGTCAAGCTGAACCTGATGTTTGAAGCCTTCAACCTGTTCAACACCATCACCGATACCGCGATCAACACCACGGCCTATAACGCCAGCGGCGGCATTCTCAAGCCGGTTGCCAACCTCGGGACTGGCACACAGTCCCAGGGATTCCCTGATGGCACCAATGCCCGCCGTTGCCAGGTGAGCATGCGTTTGTTCTTCTAAGTAGTAAAAGCTGGCTGGGGGCAATCCGCCCCCAGCCTCACCTCTCCCTCATCAAGTATTCTCCATCCTCCAATCCTCTCGTTCGTCATGTAGCCCATCGAGCATCTTCTATCGGCTCTCTGGTCCGCAGTCGAATCCAACTTGCAAAACTCGAAGCCGTTGGCGTAGGCTACCACCGTCGTGCAGTTTGCCACAGCACCGGTCCAGCCAGATCCCGATGCCGAAGAAAGGGATTTCGGACGACGAGAATGCAGTAACTCCTCGTGAAAGTGCTGCCGGAGCAAAAGGGTTGGGTACAAGCCGAATCAAGTTGTGAGGAGATTTTATGATGCCGCGAGCCAGATTTTTTCTGCCAGCCACATTATTTGTGGCGGTCCTTGCCATGACCGTCGGCGCCCAGCAACCGAAGATTTACTGGGCCGACGAAGTTCCCAAGGGTTGGAATGGGAAATGGCCGGCGAAGTTCCTCACGGTTCCCGAAAAGACCAACTATGCCAGAACGACATCGACGATCGATCTTCAGGAGTTCGTGGACACCCTGAAATGGAACAGCGAGAACCTCCAGGTCATTAATGCCTTCACCAGCCCGCTCCGCAAGGTCGCACCCGCGGTTGTGCTGGCCAATCCGCGCGTATCCACACCGCAGGAGGCACTCAAATCCGGTAAGCCTGTGATGTTCATCGAAGGAAACATCCATCCTGCCGAACCCGAAGGTACGGAAGCGATTCTGATGGCGATGAGAGAGATTCTCTTCGGAAGCCGGAAGCAACTGCTCGACAATCAGATCGTGATTTTCCTGCCCATCTTCAACGTGGATGGGACGGATACTTTCACAACCCAGGACGGCACGCCCCACATCGTGGGGCAGCGAACAAATGCAGCCGGCCTCGACCTCAATCGCGACGCAGTCAAGCTGGAGAGCATCGAGGCCACAGGGCTGTATCAGACCATCCTCAACCGGTGGGACCCCGTACTGTTCGTCGACCTGCATCTCATGGGGCGCGTTAATCATGGCTATGCCAATACCTACGCCACCTGCACCATGCCCACCGCGCACCCTGCTCCGCGCGGCTACGTCTGGGACACCCTCTTCCCGGCCGTGCGTGAAGCGGTAAGGCGGGACTTCGGGCTCGAGACCTTCACCCATTGCCTGTTCGATGAGAGCAAGTGGCCGCCGACCGAATGGAGCCACGACCGGGCGATCTGGAGCAACGAGGCTAAATTCGTCGTCAACGACTACGGCCTGCGCAACCGGATGGCGATCATCACCGAGACCCCGGGCCACCCGGCATTCGAACGCCGCATCTACGCCCAATATGCCTATATTCTGGCGCTGCTCGAGTTCACCAATGCTCACGGGAAGGAAATGCAGAAAATCTGCAAGGATGCCGACGACGAAACGACGGCCAAGGTACGTGCCCAGGCTGAGTCCTGGGGATTGAAAAACTGGATCGCGGGCAAATACGAATCCTGGGGCAAGATTGACCTGCTGGCCTACAGGACGAATGCCACTGCCTACCTTCCCGGCACGAGCGTGCGCGCGACCGCGCCCGGCTCTGCCAGTGGGCCGCCGGAAGTCGTCCACGATGTGGAACATCTTACCAAGCCGGTGGGAACCAGGGAGGCAGTCGTACCCCGAGGTTACCTCATCTCCGCTGATCTGCAGGATCTTGTTGCCAAGCTGCGCACGCATAATATCCGGGTCCAGACGCTCGATAAGCCCATGAAGGCGGTCGGCGATGAGTTCGTCGTCGATAGAATGGTCAAATCACGCCCGGGCAGCATGACCACGCTCGAAGGCGGATTCTTAGGGTCCAGCACCAGGGAGTTCCCCGCAGGAACCTATTTCCTGGATATGGCCCAGCCCATGGCCAACGCGGCCTTCTATTATCTGGAGCCGCAATCGGCGGATGGTTTTGTCGGCTGGGGCGTTTTGGACAATTATCTGCGCGCGCTGGGCGTCGAACAGCACCCTATCGTCTATCCTATATTCAAGTTTCGTAAAGAGATCAAATAGCCGGTCCGATGTGGGTGGCGCAGGGATAGAAATCAAGCACTGCAGACACTTCTTTTTGTCGCGGATGCGGCACGCTGAGCCAAGCGGGTTTTCTCTCACTTCAGGCGCAGAGAGTCCGATGAGTATCCTGAACAGTCTCCCATGCAGCGAGGGCGCACCCTACGACGCATGAAGATGATGCAGTTCATAGAGCCTTCGAGTCTTAGTGGTTAAGCGGACTATACATAGCGACATAAGTGGTGAACAAAAACCGCGAAGACCGCGAAGGTCATAAACGCAGAAAGGTTTTCGTACATGCGCTCTCACTTCCTCCGCAGGGGCACAGCGCTATGCGCTGCAACATCTTTGCGCGAGGCGCGCGGGAAAGCGCTGGTGAAAGAGGGACTCAGGCGTTGGGATCTGCAAGCGTTTTCCCGTGCGCCTCGCGCAAAGATGTTAGCCGGGGGCTGCCCCTGCGGAGGAAGCGAGAGCGCATGGCTTTGCGGTCTTCGCGGTCTTCGTGGTTCAAAAAAAGCTCACGACTTAGGTCGTCATGTATAGTAACCTCTAGAACTCCAAGACACTAAAAGTTATTCACGAAGCAGGAGTGAAGATGGGGCATAATCGTAAAGTAGCCATTGTGGGACTCGGATACGTCGGTCTGCCGATTGCGGTTGCCTTCGGCAAGAAGGGGCATGTCATCGCGTTCGACATCAATGAGGCGCGGGTCAAAGAACTGAAGGCTGGTTACGATCGCAACAAGGATGTGCCGAAATCCGATTTTGAAGGGGGCAAAGCGGAATATACCACCGATCCGGCGCGTTTGCGCGAAGCGGATTTCATCATCGTGGCCGTTCCGACGCCCGTGGATGATGCCAAGCGGCCGGATCTGACTCCGCTCGTCCGTTCTTCCGAAACCGTCGGACGCAACCTCCGCCCTGGCTCCATCATTGTCTATGAATCCACAGTCTACCCTGGAGCGACCGAGGAAGTCTGTATCCCGATCCTGGAAAAGGAATCGGGCTTCAAGTGCGGCAAGGAGTTCAAGGTCGGGTATTCACCGGAGCGGATCAACCCGGGCGATCATGAGCACACCTTCACGAAGATTCTCAAGGTGGTCTCCGGACAGGATGCCGAAACCCTCGAGATCGTGGCGTCGGTCTACTCCTCCGTGGTGGCAGCGGGCGTGCACAAGGCTGCCTCCATCAAAGTCGCCGAGGCTGCGAAGGTCATCGAAAACACGCAACGCGATCTTAACATCGCCCTCATTAACGAACTTGCGATTATCTTCCATCGCATGGGAATCGACACCCACGATGTCCTGGAGGCGGCCGGAACGAAATGGAACTTCCTCAAGTTCGCCCCCGGATTGGTCGGTGGGCACTGCATTGGCGTCGATCCTTACTACCTGACTCACAAAGCCGAACAGCTCGGTTACATTCCTCAAGTGATTCTCTCCGGCCGGCGCATCAATGACGGCATGGGCGTCTTCGTGGCCAAGGAGGTCGTCAAGCGCGCCTTGGCCCGCGGCAAGGTCAGTTTTGATGGCAGCCGGCCGCTGGCAACCATCCTTGGCTTCACCTTCAAGGAGAACGTCAGTGACTTGCGCAACACGCGCGTGATCGACATCGTCAAGGCTCTGAATTCGTACAGCTTTGACGTGCAGGTTTACGATCCTCTGGCTTATCCGGAAGAGGCGGAGCACGAGTATGGCATCAGGCTTTTGCCTATGGAGAAACTGAGGCCGGCAAACGCCGTAATTCTGGCAGTGGCGCACGACCAGTTCAAAACGGACCCGTGGAAACTGGTGGCTGGGCTGCTAAAAGGCGGACACGGAGTCGTCGCAGATGTGCGCAAGGTTCTGCCCCGCGAGCAGACCCCGGAAGGCATTACTCTCTGGCGGCTTTGATCCAGGACCAGCTACTCGGTGAGAAAAAGCAGCCACGAAGATCACGGTGCCGAATATCCGTAACCTAAAAGCTTCAACGCAGAGCGCGCAGAGGGAGCAGAGATCGCAGATTGTTCGGAAAGCAAAAACTCTCTGTGCTCTCTGCTCCCTCTGCGGCCTCTGCGTTGATCTCTTGCTTTTCTAGCCTAAATGGCAAGGACTTGTATGCTGTCATAAGGAGGCCGAATGAAAGCGAAGGAAACGATCCCTATCCTGGCAGTGCTCGGCATCCTCATGACTATCGTGGCTGTTCCTCAGGGCAGCCCCGGCCAGGCCACTGCGGATTTCAGCCAGGCTTTTTCCCGGTCGGACGTGATGATTCAGATGCGTGATGGTGTGCACTTGCGCACTGAGTTCTGTGTGCCGAAAAATGCTGCCGGGCCGCTCCCCTTGCTGATCACCCGCACTCCTTACGGCATCGACGACGACGAGAAGGGATTTTCTCGCACCCTAAACAACTACCGCGAGCTGATTCCGGAGGGCTTCATCTTTGTTTTTCAGGACATTCGCGGGCGGTTTCAGTCCGAAGGGCAGTTTGTCATGCAGCGTCCGCCGCGCGATCGGAGCAATCCCAAGTCCATTGATGAGGGGACCGACACCTACGACACCATTGATTGGCTGGTTAAGAACGTCCCCAACAACAACGGCCGTGCCGGCTTGCTCGGCATTTCCTACGGCGGCTGGTTGACCATGATGGGATTGCTCGAACCCCATCCTGCCCTGAAAGCGGCCTCCGAGCAGGCTTCTCCGGCCGACATGTTCCTGGGAGACGATTTTCACCACAATGGTGCTTTCCGACTGAGTTACGGCTTTGAATACGCGTCCGAAATGGAAACAGATAAAACCAATTATCTCTTCCCCTTCGACATCGCCGACACATTCGAGTGGTATTTGCGGTTGGGACCTCTGACCAACGTCAACAAGCTCTACTTCCACGACAAGATCCCCACTTGGAACGATTTTGTCGCCCATCCGAATTATGACGAGCTCTGGCAGAAGCAGGCATTCCCGCGCTATCTGAGGGATCTTAAGCTCTCCGTGCCCAACCTAAACGTGGCCGGCTGGTGGGACCAGGAGGATTTCTACGGACCCATGAAGATTTACGATTTGCTCGAGAAAAATGACAGCAACCACATGAACTACGTTGTCGTCGGCCCATGGAATCATGGCGGCTGGGCGCGCGGCGACGGTAGCCGCCTGGGTCCCGTACAGTTCAACAGCAGTACCGGTCAGTATTTCCGCGAAAATGTCCAGAAAGCATGGTTCACCTATTGGTTGAAGGACAAGGGCTCCTTGCCGCTGGCGGAGGCTCTCACCTTCGAAACCGGTTCAAATCAATGGCGATCCTGGGATGCCTGGCCGCCGCAAAAGGGCACAGTGACGAACAGGCTTTATTTCCAGGCAAACAGCCGGCTCTCCAATCAAGCGCCGGGAGCAGGTACATCCGATACGTCCGACAGTTACCTCTCCGACCCCGAACATCCGGTCCCCTATCGCCAGCGGCCTATCCAACCCACGTATGGCCCGGGCAGCACCTGGTCGACCTGGCTGTTGGAAGATCAGCGGTTTGTGTACCAGCGCCCCGACACAGTCGACTGGTCCACAGATCCCCTGGCGGAAGACCTGACGGTAGCAGGCGACCTCATCACTCATCTGTTTGCTTCTACGACGGGCAGCGACAGCGACTGGATTGTGAAGCTCATCGATGTCTACCCCGAATCCTATCCAAACTATGCGAAGATGGCTGGATATCAGCTGATGGTCGCCAACGAGGTGTTCCGCGGACGCTTCCGCAACAGTTTCGAAAAACCCGAGCCTCTGATCCCGAGCCAGCCTACCGAATTCACAATCAGCCTGCACACGAACGATCACACGTTCCTGAAAGGTCATCGCATCATGGTGCAGGTTCAAAGCACCTGGTTTCCGCTGATCGACAGGAACCCGCAGCGCTTCGTGCCGAATATCTTCCTCGCTGGATCTGCTGATTTTCAGAAGGCCACCCAGCGCGTGTATCGCTCAGCCCAATATCCGTCGAGTATCGAGCTGCAGGTGGTGAAGCGCTAAAGAAAGGTAATCGCAGCAGGAAAGCCGCTCGACATCGACGAGCGGCCTAATTCTCTCACGGCGGCATAGGAGGAGATATGGATACTTCCAAACTGCTTAAGAAAATCGCCCTCAAGGGCTCAAACCCTGCAAAGATCGCAGACCAAGTCATTCAATCCCCGGATTTGATTCAGGGAGTAATTGAGGGTCTGAGCGCAAAGCAACCCTCGGCAAAATATGGCTGTGAAAAGGTCCTGCGCAAGATTGGCGAAAGACAGCCGGACCTGCTCTACCCTTACTTCGATTATTTCACTACGCTGCTCGACTGCGATAACAGTTTCCTCAGGTGGGGGGCGATTCTCAGCATCGCCAACCTGGCGCGTGCCGACGGCGCCAACAGGTTCGAGCCTATCTTTGATAAGTACTTTGCACCGATACGAGGCCCGGTAATGATCACCGCAGCCAGCGTTATCGGCGGTTCCGCACGGATCGCCCTGGCCAAGCCGCATCTTGCCGACAGAATCGCCGTGCAGATCCTGAGAGTCGAATCAGCCGAATACAAGACTCCGGAATGCCGCAATGTAGCCATCGGGCACGCGATCGATTCATTCGACCAGTTTTTCGATCACATCCAGAACAAGGACCGCATCATTCAATTCGTCAAAAAGCAGTTGCAGAACACCAGGGCGCCAGTGCGCAAGAGAGCGGAGAGGTTTCTAAAAAAGCGCAAGATCCCATGCTGAAAACAAAGCATAGCATCCCGGGCCGCCATTAATCCGTCCAGACCAGCACACGCTCTCCCCGGCGGCCGCGGTGGTCCACGAGAAGGCCGGGGCCGTACCGTTCCAAATCCTCCGCGCTGAGATTGAGCCGCTCCAGATCACCGAAGTCGTTCGAAGAGAAAACATAGGACTTGTATCTCGTATTGAGTCTCAAGATCCAAAACGGCAGATCCATCTTGACGAGTTTCCCGTCCCGCTCATTCCAGGCCATGATGTGCATCGTCTGCAGTGGCGCATGGGCAGCCACAGCCTCGGGCGGCTGGTGAATGCGCGGACGTTCCCAGTCCCCTTCGTCGATTTCTATCAGAGGGATCTTGCCCGCAAATCGTGCGCGCACCTGCTCAAACTCGCGATCTGCCGACTCCACGGACACTCTCTGGACGTTTAAATGGCGCAGGGAGAGATACACGACCGTACCGATCAGGCCGCCACAGGCCAGAAGGGCAGCCGCGAGCAGACCTACTGCAATCCAAATCCACTTCTTGCGGTTCATCACAGACTCCTTTCACAACTTCACACGTTCCAAGAGGGGCAGGATATCAGATGGACGGGTCTGCACACCGACGGCAATCGGGATCAGCGGAACGCCAAGCCGCTGGTACCAGGTCAGCAAAGGCTGTGTCCGTTCGGCGAACACAACCAGTTTTCGCTCCACCAGCGCGATGGCATCGTCGGTGCGTCCGGTCCGGTCGCCCCCTGCATTGCACTGCAAGCGCTCCCAGACGATTTCTGCGCTGCACTGCAGATGAATGATAGCCACGAATTGGAGAAAATCTGCGATCGCTTCCGCCTGATCGGTATGCCGAGGCAAGCCGTTCATCACGAGCAGGTCCTCGGGCTGTACCTGGCGGTGGGCGACAAATCCCACCAGGATGCGTAGCGCAAAGTGGAACGTCTCGTTCTCGAGGAGCGCGCCTTTTTCGACCAGCTCCCGGATGAAGCGAATCTCTTCGGCCGTAAAGCCGTTCCCTTGCCCGGCCGCAACATCCCGAAGATTGGAGCCGAAGTCGAAGTGATGGCAACACCGGCACCAAAGGCCATGAGCCTGGAGCCAATCGCCCAGAGGCGTCTTGCCGGCCCCGGTCGGTCCCACGAGCAAAATGGCTTGCTGCCGGGTCATGAGTGCCACTATATTCTCACCGCCACATCTGCCAATACCCATAGGAAACCAAAATCAACTCCAAACATCAACAAAAACAGGCGGCTATCTCTCTACATTGTTGCGGCGTCGGAATCTGCGATTCAGACAGTGGGAAAAAACCTCGCCACGAATGGCACGAATAGAACCAAAGGAGAGAGGGGCCGCCCTGGGCAAAAGGCAAAATCGCTGGTCATCGGCGCGCTCTTCGATAAGGTCCTTTTTTTGCTGCTATGGCTATTCGTGTCATTCGTGGCTGCTTTTAGCCTTTACTGTCTGAATCACAGGCGCCGGAATAACTGCAGAAAGATTTTGTTGTCTACCCATGTTAGAATGGCGCCGCCATTTCCAAAGGAGAAGAGAAATGAATCGTCGTGATTTTCTGAAACAATCCGCCGCCGGAGCTGCTGCGCTCTCGGCAATGGGTCGGGGATTCATTCCCCCGGCAGAGGCCCAAACAACTGCGAAAGTCGCACTCGTCAAAACATTGGATCGGGCCAAGGGCGTCCCCGCTGCGATGAAACTGCTCTCCTTCCCCTCGCCAAAGGCGAAGAAGGTCGTAATCAAGCCCAACTTCAACACGGCTGATCCCACGCCGGGCTCGACTCATAACGATACGCTGCGCCAGCTGGTTCTGGAAATGAAGGCGCGCGGAGCATCGAAGATCACGATCGCGGAACGCAGCGGCCCCCCGGCCACCAAATCGGTAATCGAAGCCAAGGGCATCCCCGCTATGGGAGAAGAGCTCGGGTTCGACATCATCAATTTCGAGGATTTACCACCGGAAGGATGGGCTCATTTCAACCCGCCTGGCAACCATTGGCAAAACGGGTTCGACATCGCCAAGCCAATCACCGAGGCAGAATACCTGCTGTGGACGTGTTGCCTCAAGACGCATGGCTCCGGCGGCATCTACAGCATGTCGATCAAACTGGCCGTGGGCGCCAGTAATAAGAACATGATGCGCGAGCTGCATGGCGCGCGCCAGACCCACATGCGCAGAATGATCGCCGAGCTGCACCAGGCATTCAAGCCGCAGCTGATCGTTATGGATGGCGTGGACGCTTTTGTTGACGGCGGCCCATCCAGAGGGAAACTTGTTCAGGCAGGCGTGATTGTTGCCGGAACCGATCGAATTGCGGTCGATGCCGTCGGGCTCGCGGTCCTCAAACAACTGGGATCGAACGACGCAATCATGTCCACAAAGATATTCGAACAGGAACAGATCCAGCGCGCCGTTGAGTTGGGCCTGGGAGTGAGCAAACCCGACCAGATCGAAATCACGACCGGCGACGATGAGAGTCGCGCCTACGCCAAAACGCTCAAGGAGATCATCGCGCAGGGTTGAACGAGTCCTTACGCCAGATTGGTAGCGACGCGCGCATATCCTTCTCCACCAAACCCGGGAAGAGAGTAAGTCATGCCCTATCGATTCAAGCTGTCTTTCATCCGGCGCGTGGCCGCCGGTTGTGCATGCTCCATGCTCCTGGCGGCATTTGTTCTCGCCGATACTTATCCGCGTCAGCCGTCCGTCGATATCCTGAATTACCTCTTCAAGCTCGAGCTCAAAGACGACACCGACATGATCTCCGGCGAGACGGATATCGACTTGATGTGCAAGACCGACGGCATAACCGAGCTTTTTCTAGACCTGATCGGCAAGTCGGCGGACGGCAAGACTGGAATGAACGTCAGCACGGTCAAAAGAGATTCCCGGGTATTAGCTTTCAAGCATGAAAACAACCGCCTCCAAGTCAGCCTCGGTGTTCCATCGAAGAAGGGCGACCGTCTCCGAATCACCGTTGTTTACCGTGGCACCCCAGCCGATGGGCTGATCATCGGACCCAATAAAAACAAGGAACGCGTGTTTTTCGGCGACAACTTCCCCGATCGCTGCCGCCATTGGCTGCCCACGGTCGATCACCCGTATGACAAGGCAACTTGCGAATTCGTAATCACGGCTCCAGAAGCCTATCAGGTAGTTGCGAACGGCGCATGGATCGAAACCACGAGCCTTTCCGGAAACCGCCGGCTCACCCGCTATCGTGAATCGGTCCCCATCGCCACCTATTGCATGGTTATCGGGGTTGCCCGTTTTGCCGTTGAGACCGTCGGGCAGGTCCTCGGTGTCCCTGTCCAGACCTGGGTCTACGCTTCGGATCGGGATGCCGGCTTTTCCGATTACCGCATCGCCGTCAAGCCCCTGGAGTTTTTCAGCTGGCGGATCGGTCCCATCTCCTACGAGAAGCTCGCCAATGTACAATCCAGGACGCGCTACGGAGGCATGGAAAACGCGAGCAACATTTTTTATTCGGAAAGATCCGTGAGCGGGCAGGGGCGCAACGAAGGGCTTTTCGCCCACGAGATCGCCCACCAATGGTTCGGAGATTCGGTAACCGAGTCTGACTGGGATCACACGTGGTTGAGCGAGGGATTTGCCACCTACCTCACGCATGTTTACAACGAGTACACCTTCGGCCGCGACGTGATGGCCCGCGGCCTCCGCAGCGATCGAGATCGGATCATCCGATACTTCGAAAAAAGTCCGAATGCCGCTGTGGTAACCCCCGCAAATCCCAAACTCGACAACATCCTCAGCACCAACAGCTACCAAAAAGGGGGATGGGTTCTCCATATGCTGCGCCGCCAGATGGGCGAGGAGGCCTTCTGGAAGGGTTTCTCGACCTATTACCGGCGCTATCAGAACGGCAATGCCCTGACGGCAGACTTCCAGAGTGTGATGGAAGAGGCGTCCGGCAAGAAACTCGACGCGTTCTTCCGACAGTGGATCTACACGCCCGGCCAACCCAAGCTGAAGGGCACCTGGTCCTGCTCGGGAAGCACCCTGACCATTGAAATTCACCAGACACAGGCCGGAGACTTCCTGTACACAACACCGCTGGAGATCGGCATCATCCAGGATCCACGGGTTGCGCCGAGAATTGAGACTGTCCAACTTGACCAGCGCGACCAGACATTCACCTTCAAGGTCGACAAAGAGCCAAACGACGTGCTCCTTGATCCGAACGTCTGGCTCCTGATGCAACTCGACCAATTCGCCAGGAAATAAGCCCTTCGGGCTGTTCGCCTCATTTTGGTCAGAGTGGGCGCTGGGCGCCGCACGGCGCTCAGACCCCAGGATTATTCGATCCCCAGCCCCGTCCGGCGGCCGGGGCCTACTTGCCATGGAGGCACCCAAGCTCACTAAAACGACTTTTGAACCAGACACCTGCTTCCTACGATTGTGCGGAGGTCGGAAGTCGGAGGTTGGAGGTCGGTATTTTCGTCGCCGCAGTCACGAATTGCACTGAGCTCCACTCTGGGGTAAGATCAGCGCCGCACCCGATCTTTATTCCTTACATGACTCTTGAAAGAGAGCCTCACATGCTGCGAGATTTCAAGCGCTTGTCTCTGTTGTTGTTGGCGTGCCTGGTAGTTCTTGCCGGAGCGAGCGGCCAGGATCAGGCCGCAAAACCGCCGGCAGCCCAGGGACAGCCAGTGAAGCCGGCAAGTCCGGATCTGACCAAGCAGCCTACCCTTTAGGCGGTGCAAGTATAGGAGAGTTATTTATGGCCCTTTTTCGCAAGGTACTACTAATTATAGTCGTTTTGTTGACAGCCCTCGGGGTGCACGCTGAGCAAGGAATGTGGATGCCCCAGCAGATTCCCCAGCTTGCGGCCCAGCTGCAGGCTTTGGGATTCAAGGCAGATCCGAAGGCTTTCGCCGATCTCACTGGGCAGCCCATGGGCGCCATCGTTTCACTCGGAGGCTGCACGGCCTCCTTTGTGTCACCCGACGGCCTGATCGTCACCAACCACCACTGCGTGACGGGCGGACTCCAGTACAACTCCACGCCCCAGCGGAATCTTCTGGCCGACGGATATCTGGCAAAAACCCGCGAGGAAGAATTGTCGTCCGGTCCGGGCCAGCATGTTTATGTAACCACCTCGGTCACCGAAGTGACGGATGCCATCACCGGGAATATCGATCCGAAGGCCACTGACCGGCAGCGCAACGATATTATCGACCGCAGGATCAAGGAGCGGATCGCGGCCTGCGAAAAAAACGGGCTGCGTTGCAGCGTGCCGTCCTTCTTCGAAGGGCTCAAATACTTTGAGATCGCACAGCTCGACATTCAGGATGTTCGTGTGGTATATGCGCCGGCCGAGGGGATCGGGGTGTTTGGCGGTGAAACCGACAACTGGCGCTGGCCCCGCCACACGGGCGACTGGAGCTACCTGCGCGCGTATTTGAGCAAGGACGGCAAATCGGTCCAGTACTCCAAAGACAACGTCCCCTATAAACCCAAACACTGGCTGCCGGTCTCCGCCGAAGGCGCCAAGCCGGGCGAACTCGTCTTCGTCGTCGGCTACCCTGGGCGCACGCAGCGGTACCAGGCCTATGCCGAAGTCAAAGAAACCGCGGAATGGTCGTTCCCGCGTTCGATTCGCCTGGCGCAGGAACAGCTGGCGCTCATCGACAAGCTGATCGCCAGCAACAAGGATCTGGCCATCAAGGTCGCCGGACGCATTCAGAGTCTCAACAACAACATGACCAACCAGAAGGGTATGCTCGAGGGGTTGGTGAAGGGCGGAGCCCTTGCCCAGAAGCAGGCCATGGAGAAGGAACTGGCAAGCTGGATCGCGGCCGATCCCGTGCGCAAGCAAAAGTACGGGGATGTCCTGCCGGCGCTGCAAGCCATGCAAGCCGAAGGCGAGAAGACGCGTGAGCGGAATGCAGTCATGGGCAATCTGGCTGCGGCCTCCACGTATCTGAGCGCGGCCCAGACGCTGTACCGCCTCTCGATCCAGCGGACGAAAAAGGACCTCGACCGTGACGCGGGCTTCCAGGAGCGCGATTGGAGCCGCATCCGCGAAAACCAGGACCGCGTGCAGCGCACAATCGATGCCACGGTGGACCGTGCCTTTCTGCGCTGGGCCATGGGCTTGGCCGCCGGCCTCCCCGCTGCGCAGAGGATTGAACCGCTCGACAAAGTCGTGGGACTCAGGGCGGACATGCCGAAGACCGATGCGGAGAAAGCCATCGACGCGTTCCTCGATAAGCTCTATGCCGGCACCAAGATCAACGACCGGGATTTCCGTCTTGGACTTATGGACAAGAGCACTGCGGATCTGACGGCGACCAAAGACTCCTTTATTGCTCTGGCCGCTGCGCTCGAACCCCTGGCGGAATCAACCCGCGAAGCCGCCAAAGACCGGGCAGGGGCTTCATCCCGGCTGCGCCCGCGCTATATGGACGCGATGCTCACCAAAGCCGGCGGCCTGGTTGCGCCTGATGCAAACAGTACGCTGCGCGTTACGTACGGGCAGGTCAAGGGCGTCGACGCCAAGGACGGCCTCTTTTATAAGCCGCAGACCGGACTGAAGGGGATTATCGAAAAGCAGACCGGCGAAGGGGATTTCAATGCGCCCCAGAAGCAGATCAACATTATCAAAGAGCAGGTCGCAGGCAGAAAAAAAACACCCTACTTCGATGCCGCGCTCAATGACGTGCCTGTAAATTTCCTCTCGACCGTGGACACCACCGGGGGTAACTCCGGATCTCCGACGCTCAACGGCAAAGGCGAATTAGTGGGCTTGCTCTTCGACGGAACCTACGAATCGGTGGCGTCGAACTTCCTCTTCGACAAAGTGAAGACGCGCTCCATCCACGTCGACAGCAGGTACATGCTCTGGAACATGGCAGAGGTCGACGGCGCGACAAATCTCTTGAAGGAGATGGGTCTCATCAAATAACAGTGTAGTTAAGCCAGGAACAATAAGCACCCTGGGCGGGCCGGAAGCATTCACGTGTACCGGCCCGCTTCTCACCCCTCGCACCTCTCATGGTATTCTCATCATCACTTTAATAGGATCGACTTGTCCGGATATGCAATCGTGGATTCAATTGACATGGGAGGTCTCACATGTTGCGACTACGTTCTCTCGGCCCTGCCGGTTTGGTTCTCCTCGCTCTAGCATTAGTATCCTCTGCCCAGGGCACAAAAAAAGCCGGAAAGCAGCAGCCTGCTCAACAGGCATGGCGCGAGTCTTTTACGGCCGATAAGGCCAACTTTACCGATATCGGCAGGAACACCTACTTCGTTCTGGAACCGGGCTACCGCCTCACGTTTGAGCACGGAAAAGATACTTTGACGGTAACGGTCCTCGACGAAACTAAAGTCGTCGACGGCGTAATAACCCGCATTGTCGAGGAACGGGAAACGGCGGGGGGTCAATTGGCAGAAATATCGAGAAATTACTTTGTCATCGACAAGACTACGAACGACGTCTATTACTTCGGCGAGGATGTGGATGAATACAAGAACGGCAAGGTATCCGGGCATGAGGGTTCATGGCTGGCCGGTGTGAACGGCGCAAAATTCGGTCTGATGATTCCCGGCAAGCCCCAACCGGGTGATAAATACTATCAGGAACAGGCGCCTAAGGTCGCCATGGACCGCGCAGAGATTATCAGCGTGACTGAAACCATGAAAGTGCCCGCGGGATCCTTCACCAGCGTACTGCACACACGCGAATCGAGCGCGCTCGAGAGTGGCGATGAGGACAAGTGGTATGCTCCCAATGTTGGCTTGATCAAGGATGCCGAGTTCCTGCTCGCCAAGGTGGAAAAGGGCAAAAAGTAGTTTTACAACTTTGAATATCGGTCCGTCTTACCTGCCTTGTTGCCGGCGGCTTGGGCCATTCGCTCTCCCGGTTCATTCAAGGCCGCAAAAACCTTATGCGTGTGCTCCTGGTTGAGGATTATCCTCCCATCCAAAAAGCCGTAGCGAAGGGCCTGCGCGAAGCGGGTTTTGCCGTTGACGTCACCGGAGATGGCGAAGAGGGTCTATGGTACGCCTCCAGCAACGATTATGATGTCATTGCCCTCGACCTGATGCTTCCGGGAGTGGATGGGCTGACCATCCTCACGCGCATCAGGTCCGAGGGGCACCCGGCACACGTGCTCATCCTTACGGCCAAAGACACAGTCGCGGACCGTGTCAAAGGTCTCGATCTGGGAGCCGATGATTACCTGACCAAACCTTTCGCCTTCGAGGAGCTCCTGGCTCGCGCGCGCTGGCCCGCTGTGCATACTGCGCAAAGAACCCATGCCTCAGCGTGGAAGATCTGCGCATCGAAACGACGGCACTGCGCGTCTGGCGCGGCCAGGAGGAGATCATCCGCCGCATGCAACGGATGGTCGACGATTTGTTGGTGCTGGCGCGCATCGAGGAGGGTCAGAATACAGCTCACCGTGAACTGGTTCGGCTTGGCGAACTCATGGATGTCACAGGGTTGCCGTTTGCTGGTAAGGCACGGGCGCGCGGCATATCGATTGAGAGCGAGGTCCCTGCCGATCTCGCGTGCGCAGCAGACCGTGACAGCCTGGTAATGATCTTCACGAACCTCTTCGAAAACGCGGCAGAATATGCAAATGACGGGGGCTACATTCAGGTAAGGGCTGGCCGGAACAACCGGTCGGTTGAGATATCCATCGCCAACACCGGGTGCCATTTAACCCAGGAGGACACTCGACATGTTTTCGATCGATTTTGGCGCGGGGATGCGGCGCGCACCGACACGGGAATTCACTGCGGCCTTGGCCTGGCTCTTGTGCAACGAGCCGCTACCGGGTCAGGCGGAGCCGTCACTGCAGAGGTCGTCGACGGCACTTTCACCGTCCGGCTTACGCTGCCGTCTGCCTGCTGAGAACTCCGCCTAAAGATAGTTCTCCAAGTGTGTCCGATAATAATCCAGAGTGCGCTTGAGTCCTTCGCGCAGCGTCACACGGGGCTTCCAGCCGAGCACCGAAT
This sequence comes from Acidobacteriota bacterium, assembly GCA_041501225.1. Classification (GTDB taxonomy): domain Bacteria; phylum Acidobacteriota; class UBA6911; order UBA6911; family UBA6911; genus JAFNAG01. Next base: position 40,494 of record JBGQNR010000003.1, on the reverse strand, counting down.
GGATGCGGCTGAAATCGGCATAGTAATTGCCGATGTCGATTCTCTTGCGATCCACAGGGAATGGCCGGGTCACATAATGGCCGCCGCCATTGACTTCGAGGAACATGTCGGCCAGGTCCTTGAGGCTGATTATGCAATCACCTCCCAGATTGAAAACCTGGCTGTTCGTGGCCTCGCTGGTTGCAGCGGCCAGCAGGGCATCCACAGCGTCATCCACGTAAGTGAAATCCCGCAACTGTTCACCGCCCCAGACCTCAAAAGGTTTTCCCTGAAGGATCAGGCGGGTCCAGGTGCCCACAAAGGTCTGGCGCGAATCTTTGATCCTCATGCGCGGGCCAATGGTGTTGGTCAGGCGCAACGCGCACGCCCCCAAGTCATAGACCTTGCTATACAAAATGTGATACCACTCTCCAGCCATCTTGTTGATGCCGTTCACGTCAACGGGGCTCAGGAGGTGTTTTTCATCGACCGGCAGATAATCAGGTTTCCCATAGAACTGACGTGTGCTGGCAAAGACGATCTTGATTCCGGGATTGTGCTTCCGGCAGGCTTCGAGAATCGACAGTTGCGCCCGGCAATTGATGTCCAGATCGGTATAGGGATCCTGCATGGAGTCAGCGTGGCTGGTCTGCCCTGCGAGATTGAAAAGAAATTCCTTCCCCTGGACCAGATAGCTGATGCTGTATTCATCACGAACGTCCGAAATGTTGACGCGCAACCGGTCCTGAATGCCCTCAATATTGAACAGGTTGCCTCCGTACTCCGGAACGAGGCTGTCCACTAGCGTTACCTCGGCACGGAGGTCCACCAGCCGTCGCGCCAGATTGGAACCGATGAAGCCGAGGCCTCCGGTAATCAGAATTCGCCTGCCCTCGAATGATGGATCGTGCATCGTCAAGGCAACCTCAATCTGTTGCTGCGATTCAAAGAGCAGCATCTCCGGCTGCTCGAGTAGTCATGCTGATGCCGGCAGTTCCCTTCGTGCAGGGGATACTATAGTGTCATAGAGCCCTTGCCACAAAGCACACGAAACGGCATATCCGCATTCCAAAAACCTCAACGCAGAGGCCGCAGAGGATTTTTTGATTTTGAATGACTTTCCTCTGCGACCTCTGCGCCCTCTGCGTTGATCTTTTGCTTTTCTTTGCTACACGGCACAAATCTGTCCGCAAGCAGCACAAATCCGATGATAGGCACGATTGCTGCCCTACTGTGGCGCCAGGCGCCAGTTGTCCCCTGTACACTGGGTCCAAAACTAGATCGCAACCGGCTGCCGAATTATACCGTATTCTAGGATGGTCGGAAGGGGGTTGAATATGAGACGCGGCACCAAGCTGCTGAGGGCCTTTTTACTATTTGCAGATTGCGAAACCCACGAAATCGCTTTCGTGGGTTTCGCGGTCTCAGAAAACCTCTGCAAATCAGTTGGGATACTGGGCCATGACCGCCACCAGTTGCGTCAGCCCATCGGTATAGAAAAGCTCGAAGCCCAGCAGTTGATAGTCGGTCGTAACTTCAACATGCCCGTTACTCAGGATAATCGGCTGTGTGAAGAAACCTGGCCCGGCAAGGGGATAACTCAACACCTTGGCCACCTTGGCGTGCGGTCCCAGAGTGTCCGTCATTGCGGCCACTTGCGCGCCTGAACCATCGAAGACCCGCAGCGTATACGAAATCGCAGTCCCGTATGGGTTCAACAAGGCGATCCCTGTCTGGTAATTGCCTCCCGATGAGGCAGGCACTTGATGGGCGACGTGAGAGAAGATCAGTTTCTGTTGGGGAATGCTCTCACTGGGCACCGCCGCAGTCGATTGCACCACGCCGTTGTCATACGTGAATTGAGAGAAACCGGTGATCCCCGGCTGGTCGCCCTCGACGAGAACGTATCCTGTGAAAATGGTTCCCGAACCTAATCCGAAAAGGCTCGCGGCTGATTCGAAAAGCTGTCCCTTGGATCCGATCGTGCGCTGCGCGGGAGTTCCCAGAAGGGAGCCGTCGTTGCCATGGGCTGTCAGCGTGACGTTCACAGGCACGCTGGCGGTGTTGACAACGCCAAGAATGCTCGTGTAGCCACCGTTCACAACGAAGTGAGGGAAGTAGAGCCTGGCTTCGGTACCCGGGACTGCAGCCCGGAGGGCTGCGATCTCTGCCGCGTTTCCGAAGAGCTCGAGCCCGGCAATCGGACGGTCGGAGCTGATACTGACGGCACCGGAAGAAGCGGTGAAGTTTGCGAAGTTAAACAAGGTCTGCCCTTTCGGTGGCAGAACTATGGGTTGAGTCAGCTGATCGACGGTGGTCCCGGTCGGATCCAGCAGGGTGGCATTCACCGTAGCTGCATTGACTCCGGGATTGAAAAGCACATAGGTTGCTTTCCCCTTGCTGTCGAATTGGTGGCGCGGGAAAAAGAACTCGGTCGCTGTATCCGCCGAGACATCCACGCCATCGGCAGCGCGCTTGAAATCCTGGCTGAAAACCAGGAAAAATCCCGTCAAGCGCTGAATCGAGCTTGCCAGAACCCCGCCCACCTCACCCGCAGCACGGGTCAAGCCGAACAGTTGATATCCCAGGGTCGGGATTTGAGCACCCGGTGAGAGCAGTAGTGGCGCCGGATTGCTGCTGCCTGTGAGGAGAGCTCCGTCCGGCCGATAGGCCGCAAATTGGGCAGACTGCTGGATCGTGGAGGAATTCAATACGGCGATGCCAGTAGTATAGTCATCGCCGATCACGGAGTTGAATCCGTTGGCCATCAGTGGGTAAACCAACGGGTAGGTTGACCCGGACTCAATCGCGCCCATGTCGACTACACCATTCCCGGGCAGAGAGCCCGAAGATGCCACACGGAATTTCTGGTTGTAATCAAGGAAGGGGAGTTTCGTCGCGGCGTTGGCGCCTGCGTCGATGGCCGGCGATCCAGAGGCCAGCGTGAAATCATTCGCGTCCGGATTCGTGAACAACGGATTTCCAGTGATATTGCTGTTACCCAGAACAAGGGTTCCGTCGCCAATGAGCGAATACTGGACAAAGCCCGCACTGAGGCCAACCAAGTCTCCCAACGTATTTCCGCTGGCAATAGAATTGGCGACCGACACCGAAGCGCCCGCTGCGAGCGAGATCCCTAGGTGCTTGTTTTGATAAAAATCGCAATTTACGATGCGGACGACGCTGGTATCGGCAATGGTGATGCCATCCCCATATGTGCCGCTCGTGGATCGAACCACAATGTCGTTCTTGAGCAGCACCGTCGAAGTGTTGTTTACTTGAATGCCCTGAAAGTTGTCCGCGATAAGATTGCCATCCAACTGAACGTTCTGTGCCTGATCGATCAGCAAGCCATAATCGGAATTGGCGAGGATGATATTCCTGTTCGCGGTGACCGTCGGCCCCGGGCTCGGAGCGGTTCCCGTCGGAGTTGTGACGGTGCCCGCAAGGAGTGCGATTGCCGCGCCTGCATTGCCCTCGAGAGTATTCCCGGTGATTGTCAGCGACCCATCTAACAGCTGGACGCCGTCACCGTACGTCCCTGTGTTGTGCGCAATCGTGTTCCCCGTGAGAGTACCGGAACAGTTGACCAGATAGACACCCTGTCCACTGTTACTGCTGATGCTGGAGTTGATCAATTGGACGTTAGCGTCCATGGCATCAATTCCATCGCTGCCGTTGTTCTGCACCGTGGAGTTGCTCATTGTGAGCTGTCCGCCACCCAGCAACGCGACTCCAGCACTCAGACTCCCTGAAATGGTGGAGTAGGTAATGTCAACCTCGCCGCCGCTTTCCGATACTACACCCGAGGACGTGGTGCTATCCGACTGGTTGGTGATCGTGCAGTGATCGATGGTCACCGAAAGAGGTATCGATGTGGAAGGCTGGATCAAATCCACTCCAGTCTCGCCTCCGGTAATCGTGAGGCCCTGCAAAAGGACGTTACGCAAGCCCACAATCTGAAGATCAGCGAATGCACCGGCTGAGGAACCGTCGATCATCGGCGTCTGGCCTGCGGCCGCACGGATAGTGATTCCGTGTAAGGGCACTCCCTCGGCGTTGGTAGCGATCGTAATGCCCGGCAAAGTCGAGTCCGAAGGCGAGGGAACCGAGTAGGTCTGGCTGTCGACGATTTCGATGATATTGCCCGGATTTGCAGCGGCCAGAGCGTCGGTGAGGTTTCGATAGATGTTGGTGCCGGTGGCGCTTTGACTGACCGTCAGAATGCGCAGGGAATCCGGGACGTACCACGCGGCCCAGTACGGAATGGTATAGGTCGCACCCGTCTGGCTGCTTTGAACGACAAGGAATCCCTGGAATCCGCCTGTGATTGAGGAGGTCGCTTTCATTGAAATGTCGATGTTCGTGGTAGCACCGGACGCAAGCGAGCCAGTGTTGTTTGCACTCAGGCTGATGGCAGGGCCGGAGATGAGCGGCTGAACCGAGATCGTAAACTGGTCGGGGTTTGGCGAGATATTCGTGATGGCAAGCGTTCGGGTGGCTGAGACCGTGTCCGAATAGGCTTGCACCCCAAAATTCAGGCTGGTCGGCGAAAAAATTGCGCCCGCAGCCGACGCGTTGCCCATGTTGAGCAGACCGTTGCCCGCCTGCACGATGGTGGCAGGTGTGATCCCGTCGGTCGTGATCTGACTTGCGGTATTGACGAGAGCAGACTTGATCCCTGCAGGTGTGAGATTCGGAAACAATTGCATCAAGGCGGCCGCCGCTCCAGTCACCATGGGGGTTGAAAAGCTTGTCCCTTGACTGACCGCAAAGTGGGTCAAGTCGTACAGGAAGCCGGCACTGTTATAGATTTGAGCCGCCGAATATACGTTCCATCCGACCGCCACCAGATCCGGCTTGATGCCGAAATCAGCAGAGGGTCCGCGCGAGCTGTCGCTCACCAATACCGGCGTGACAGGAGTGGCCAGTTGGTCGTTGGTGCTGGTGCCAATGCTGATGGTGGCGGCCGGATTCACCGCCAAATAGTTCTGAAGTGCCAGGCCGTCCCCATAAAAAATCATCACCGCCGGAATCGCTGTTCCGGCCAGGGCTCCCATCTGGATGGTATCGGCTCCCACAACATTGTTATACACAACCACGGCCCGAGCACCTGCATCGCTCGCGTTATTGACTTTGATGGAAAAAAAGCAGGTGCCACGCTCGATGAGCGCAATTCTGCCGGTCAGGCTGCCGGCGGGCAGGGCCGAGCAAGCCAATCCATTTCCGTCCAGGGTGGCTACGTCCGTTACGGGCGTTGCCGGGACTGCCGTCGAAATGACCGGCCCGCTGCCGTTTTGGTAAGCGAGATTCTGGAGGTTCGCAGGCACACCCGCGCCCGCCACATGCAGCTGAGCGGAGAACACGCGCGCATTCCAGATTGCCCCAACGGAAATCGCCTCCGCGGCGTCACCCGGCGAGTTGATCGAATGCGTGTCGGGGCCCTCATTGCCCGCCGCCAGACAGACGACTACGCCGGCAGCAATGGCATTGTTGATGGCATCCACTTCTAGATCTTCCGAGGGCGGGACGTAATCCAGGGAGCCGAGGCTCAGATTTATCGCATCCATGCCGTCATTGACGGCATCTTCGATTGCCGCCAGCACAGCGGCTTGGTTCGTAAAGTCGTTGAAACCCGGCGAACCGAATATTTTGTAGTTTCCAAGAAAAGCGCCCGGCGCCATTCCGGAAATCTGAGCCAGCGGAGCAGTAACCAACTTCCCGGCTGCGCAGCCGGAAACGAAGCTGCCGTGCCCCACCTCGTCTCTGGCGGTGTAATCCCAGTCACGGCTGCTCAGGAACCTGACGTAGCTGCGCGCCACGATCACCTTGTGATTGACGAAGGCCTGATTTCCCGCATCATATTTAGGGAATCCGGAAGGGATGGGCGTTGTGCTGTCGGCAAACATGGCATTATTCATGTCGATGCCGGTGTCGAGGATGCCAATTTTCTGTCCCTGGCCGGCGTTAGATCGGCCTCCGGAGACCCGCGCCCAGAGTGCCGCAGCATTCTGGGTCTGCGCGGCGGCGTTGAGATTCATCCGTTGGGGACGCGAGAAATAGACTTTTTTAACTCCAGGCATGCGGCGCACCGTCAGATAATGCTCTATGGGCACGCGTGCGATAATGGAATGCATCACCACATCCGTAGAGCCCTGGACCTGCACCCCGCGGAGTGCCTGCAACTGATCCGTCACAAGCTTCCGTCGGGTCGCGATCTGGTTTCTGTATGCGACGGCCGCTTGGGAGTCCAATTGCAGCCGGTTGCGTCCCTGCACGATCCCGGATCGGAGAGGCGTACGGCGCGCGGCAGGTTCCGCCAATGCTCGCGCGACCGGAGGGTCGGCGAGTTCAATGATCAACTGCAGATCCCTGGTTCCGGGGATCGCGTGGCGCAACAGAACCTGCATCGATGCCGGGCCGTCCCTTGGTATGCGCTGCGGGCTCGTTTGCGGCGTTCCAAATCCATGGATCGCCAGAGCCAGAATGGCTGGAAAGGCAAAACGGAACAAAATACGCCTGGCGCGATTACGCATGCTCCCTCCACCGACAGTCAATCGTTACAGACCTTTACTCTCTAAAATACCTACGCAGGATCGAATGATAAACCAGTTTGATTTCTCTAAGGCTGTCGGACAAGGGAAAAACCGTATCATTCGTTATACCTCCTCCTGGCGCCCTCTGCGCTGCCTACTCTGATGCCGGCAGCCACGCAAAGTATCAATTTTTTTTCGGCAAATTTTTTGTCGTCGCAGGCCGCCGGATCGTCATATTATCTTCATCTCATAAGGGAGAGGGCGGATATGCATCCGATCGTTATTCATGAAGTGGGGCTGCGGGATGGTCTCCAGATGGAGAAGCAAACGGTCCCGATGGCACAGAAAATCGCATGGGTCGAGGGATTGATGGCTGCAGGGATCGATATCATTCAGATCGGCTCCTTTGTCCATCCCGTCAAAGTTCCTCAAATGGCCGATACGGACAAACTCTTCGCCCATTTTTCAGCGGAGGGCAGTGGCCCCCGGGGCGTGATCCTTTCCGGTCTGGTGCTGAATGAAAAGGGTCTAGAGCGCGGGCTCAATTGCGGTGTCGAGATGTTCTGCATGGGCGTTTCAGCCAGTGAGACGCACAGTCAGAAGAACACGGGCATGTCGATTGCCGATGCCACAAGCCGCATTCTGGCCACAGCCGGTCAGGCGCTCGCAGCCGACAAAAGGGTCCAGGTGTCCGTTCAATCCGCCTTCGGCTGCGGCTATGAAGGACCGGTGCCGGAGGAACGAGTGCTGGGAATCGTAGAACAGTTCCTTGATAACGGCCTCAAGAATATCAGCCTGGCCGACACCGCCGGCCATGCGGTGCCGGATCAGGTGGAACGAATGTTCGAGCGGATCTTCAAGCTCGATGCGAACGCGGAATGCACGTGCCACTTCCACAACACCTACGGACTGGGATTGGCAAATTGCTATGCCGCCATGAAGGTCGGAGTGAAGTACTTCGAGTCCTCGGTCGCCGGCTTGGGCGGCTGCCCCTTTACCAAAGTCGCCGGGGGGAACGTATGCACGGAAGACTTCGTCCACTACCTGCAGCGCATCGGGCTGCGCCGCGACATCGATCTCAGCAAATTGTTAGGCCTCGCCTGCGAAGTAAGCAGCTTCTTTGGACGCGAGATGCCGGGGATGGTTTATAAGGCGGGAGCCATACGAACACATTCGTCGTAACTGCGGGTGGGGGTCTCGAGATATTAGGATTTTGGATTGCGGATTTTGGATTGAAAACCTCCCTTAGCGTAAGAGACTCCCTTCAATCCAAAATCCGCAATCCAAAATTGCATACTCCGCCATGAACAAAAACTCCTACGAGGGATCATCTATGAAATTACTTGAAGGAATTCGGGTTTTGGACTTGACCAATGTCTTGTCAGGGCCGTTCGCCACGCTGCATCTTGCTCTGCTGGGTGCAGACGTGATCAAAGTCGAGCCCCCCGGCTCCGGCGATCTGGCACGCAAGCTCGGGAATGTGCCAAAGCTGAACAATGAGCTGATGGGCACCAGCTTCCTGGCCCAGAACGCCAACAAGAAGTCTCTCACGCTGAATCTGAAACACGCGGCGGCGCGTGAAATCTTCAAGCAACTGGCGCGCAAGGCCGACGTGGTTGTCGAGAATTTCCGACCCGGTGTGATGAAGCGCCTGGGTGTCGGCTACGAGGTGCTGCGCGAGATCAACCCTCGGCTCGTTTACTGCGCCATCTCGGGTTTCGGTCAGACCGGGCCCGATGCCCTCAAGCCGGCCTACGATCAAATTATCCAGGGCCTGAGCGGAACGATGGCAGTCAATGGGGATGAACGTCTTAACCCGCTGCGCTGCGGTTTCCCGGTGTGTGACACCGTCGGCGGCCTGAATGCAGCCTTTGCCATTTTGGGGGCCTTGTACTTCCGCGAGAAGACGGGCGAAGGACAGTTCATCGACGTGGCCCTGCTCGATTCGATTATGCCTTTTATGGGCTGGGTCGCAGCCAATCTGCTCATCGGCCACCAGCAGCCAGCCCTGTTGGGCAACGACAATTTCACCGCCGCTCCTTCCGGCATATTTTCTACCAGAAACGGCTACATCAATATCGCCGCGAACAAGCAGGAGCAGTGGGAAGCCGTTGCCGACGTCCTGGGTGTGCCGGAGTTGAAAACCGATCCGCGTTTTCAGGAACGCGATGCGCGCAAGAAAAACCGTAAGGCGCTGACACCGCTGCTCGAGGAAAAATTGAAAGAAAAAGACACCGAATACTGGGTGGCTGTTCTCAATCAGAAGGATGTTCCTTCCGGGGCGATTCTTGGACTGGAGGAAGCCCTCAATCAACAACAAATCAAACATCGCAAGACGCTTCAAACTCTGCATGTCGAGGGTGTAGGAGCCCTGCCTTTTTTCAATTTAACCGCACAATTCGAGAAAACGCCGGCAAGTCTGGATGCCGCGCCGCCAAGACTCTCCGCCCACACAGCGGAGATTCTGAAGGAGCTGGGCTACACCGAGGCGCAAATCCAAGAGTTGCGTCAGCAGCAGGCAATCTGATCCCAACGCGGAGTGCGTAAAACCAGACCACCCGCAATAAATCCCAGGGCTCCAAGGTGGATCACTTGGAGTCCTGGGACCAACCAGCCCGACTTCAAACATGCGTCAGCCCGGGTAAGTAGACCCCGGCCGCCGGACGGGGCATGGGAACGGGTGATTCCAGGATCGGAGCGCCGTGCGGCCTATGGTGCCCACCTCCAGGCACAGGCCGGACTTCCCCGTATAACTAGAGTTACAGCATTTAGTATGACTTGCCGAAGAGTAGGATAGAGCCTGCCACGCCCACCCCTGCCCGGTAGGGCATAAGCAGGTTCACAGATTTTCTGAAGCTGGGGTAAGTCCCTTGATGATGCGGGCTGTGTTCATGGAAAAAGTGCCTAAGGAAAAGCCGGAGGCTTCGAATCAGGATACCTGCTCTCAGTGTCATGCTAAGGTGCCGCATGGTTCCAAGTTCTGCAACATGTGCGGCACTCCGCTGGCGCCCAGGAGCCCGGTTGCCACCCCAGGCAATCCATCCGCAGGCACCGCACCGGCAAAGCCGTCAATCCATGTTCACAATATGGCGGCCAGGGATGTGCGGCCCAAAACACCCGAGGAATCCGCAAAAACTGCAAACCACGCCCTAAATCCGCCTTCGGATGGTGAGATGCGTCTCAAGCGTTGGGTGGAGTTCATCCAGAGCCATAACGAGATTCCGGCATTTTCCCATCACATCATGGAAGTCATGGGAATGATGGGGAACGACGAAGCCTCGCTGCGTACCCTAACCAACATCATTCTCCGTGATTACAGCCTGACGCTGGCGGTCCTGCGTCTTGCCAATTCAGCCTACTACAATCGCTCGGGCAAAGCGATCTGCAGTGTGACCCGAGCCGTGACTTTGATGGGGATTGATGCCGTCAAGCGCCTCACTGGCGGCATCCTGCTGCTCGAGAATTATGACAAACGGCCTACAGGCCTCAAAGAGCTGCTCCTGCTGTCTGTACTGACGGCCAACCACTGCCACCAGGTGGCGCGGCAGCTCAATATTCGGGATGCCGAGCAGGTCTACATGTGCGGAATGTTCCGCAACCTGGGTGAAGTGCTGGTAGCTCTCTATTTCGGCGAGACCTATGAAAAGATCCTGCGCGAAATGCAGGATCACAATCTGACCTCGTATGACGCCAGCCTGAAGGTCATGGAGTTCACCTACGAAAACCTCGGCCGCGCGATCGCCTCCACGTGGAAGCTGCCTGGATCAGTCAGCCGCACGATGGCCCCGTCCAGTCCGGCGAACTTCAGCAAACAGAGCGAGGAGGAAAAGCTGAAATCCCTGGTGGCTTTCAGTCATGATTTGACCCATGTCATCTACCGCTGCGCGCCCCAGGACAGAAGCAAGGCCATCGACAATCTGCTCGAGAAATACAGTGCAATCCCGACCCTGAATCTGCAGAGCGTCGAAAAGATGCTGGACGAAGCGGTTACAAAAACCAAAGAAACATTCGCCACGGTCGGCGTCCCGTTGAACGATCTCCATCTCCGCCACCAGTATGAGCTGGCACTGTCTGGATCTGAAGCGCCGCTGGAAGCCGGCAGCGTTGCGCTCGCTGCCCTCACGGACACCGCCCCCGCTGCCGTGTCCGCGGCGGAACTGCATCCCGGCGCGAATGAGGATCTGCTCTCCCAGCTCGTTGCCGAAGTCCAAACCGCGATAGAGCCCGGCAACCAACCCAAGTTGAATGAAGTCCTGATGATGTCCTTGGAAGCATTCCACAGGGGTGCCGGCTTCGAGCGCGTGGTTTTTTGCCTGGCTATGCGGGATCGTACTTCCGTGCGCGGAAGGATGGGCCTGGGGCCGGCGATCGATGCTGTGATCGAGCTTTTGAATATCCCGCTCTTCGGAGCCAAGGAGCCTCTTACGCTCCCGCTCTTATCCAAGAGGGATATTTTCATCGATACGCAACTGGACGATCGCTACCAGGACTCCTATCTGGTGACCAAGCTCGGCGCCAGCTGTTTTGGCCTGTGTCCAATCGTCGTGGAAGACGTCGTCGTAGGCTGCCTCTATTTCGACAAGCTGACGCCGAACGCCCTGCCTTCGCAGAAAATCCTGGATACTCTGGGACATCTGCGCAACATGATCGCCGATCTGATCCTCCGCACCCGCGCCCACTCCTGATCCCGTTCACTGCAGGCACTGTGATTCAGACGCCGGCAGAGCTTCGTTCCGTCCAAAAGCAGCCACGAAGGACACCGAGCGGCAAGCCGCAGCCAAAAAGCACAATGCAGAGCACACAGAGCACGCAGAGAGTTTTGACCGCAGATGCACGCTGATGCTAGACGAGGCCTTGCTGCGACCCGCTCCGGCGCGGGTCGCAGCAAGGCCTCATCCAGCCAATCTGTTTAATGGTTCAGCGTTCATCTGCGTGCATCTGCGGTTTGTATCTGCGGCTCGTGGATGACTAAATCGTTTTCTGTTGGGGACGGAATCTCATTTCCTGGAATCAGGAGGCGTTGAGGACCAGGATGCTGAACTGCCTGGGGAGCGACCAGAAAAGGAGCTTGGCGTCGTCTTCGCCAATCCAGATTTCTATGGACTCCTTGTAATCGGATTTATTCCGGCGCCATACGTCCCGGGCCCAATCCTGCACCTGTCGGTAGCTGTTCACAATCCAGCGCGTGAAGCGGTTGTGGGATTGCTCCGAAGCCAAGGACCGGATTTCCAGAGCCTGGGCCCCCCTGCAAATCAGGTCATAATCCGAAGGCATCCGTTGCGGACCCCAAGGATCATGCGTCGCGACGGAAGCAGTCGTTGCTTCCCCTGAACCCGGAACAACCCGCGAACGAGTGGTAACCTGCAGCGGTTTGGCTTCTTGTTTAATCCATGTCTGAGCCACGACCGGAGAGCCTCCCGTCCGCTTGATCTTATTGATCGTGAAACTGCGCAGGCTATGCCCCTGGATCTTCAGGTCCATTTTCCGGGTTGTGAAATCGATGGAGAGATAAGGAGCCTGACTCCTGGCCAGCGCCAGTTCCGCCGTGAGCACCTGCTCTTGTCGGGACAGTGCCGCAATTCTCTGCGGCAATTCCTGTTCTTCCGTCAACGTTCGGCCGGTCTGAGAAGAGCGGCAGGAAGCCAGCAGAAAGGACAGCATAAACACTGCGGCCGACAATAGAACAACGCGGGCACGGGCCGAGAAGTGCACATGCAGCTTGGCTGGATTGCGTCGCATCGCCATTTAATAGATCCAGATCGGGGTTCCGGGCTGCGCGGCCACATAGAGTTTTTTCAGAGTATTGTCGTCGACGCGGATGCAGCCGTGCGTGACACTGGCCCCCAGCAATCGAGTGTAGAGGGTCCCGTGGATGAAGAAACCGTCGCCGAAGGCGATGGCGTAGTCCCCAAGCACATTGGCCATGGCACGCTTGGCAGGATCTTTGGGAATGGGCTCCCCTTCTTCGATGAAAGACCAGTCCGGCCTGAGCCACACCGGGTTGGCCACCTTGCCTACCACCCGGAAATGTCCTCGCGGGGTATCAAAGGTCCACGCGCGCTTGCCGGAGGCGTCGGCAAGTTCCATGCCGTTGCCCGTGGAGCAGGTCCCCTGGACAATGATGCGCGAGCCTAACATCATCGATATCCGGCTTTGGGAGGTATCTACCCTGATCACCGGTCCGCCCGGGTACTGACGGCTCAGCGCCCACTCCAGTCTTTGCACCTTGCTTTCGAGGGTACGAGCCTGGCTGCGCAGGGAGTTTAGATCCCCGCGCGCGACTGGAGCCGCGCCGGTCTTCTGCGGGTCACTCTGCGTCTTGGCCTCAGGCTTGGAACAGGCCTCGAGCGACCAGGCCAAAAACAGGCAAAGCGACAAGCCCCAGATCGAGTGTGCCGGTTTTGGAAGAGCCATGGTATCAGCCTTTGTCCAATCACTGTTTGCTGCTGCCGACCTTGCAGGTGCCCACAATGGTAACCGGCATTCCGACATAGGCGCGCTTGAACAGGTCTTCCATATCGCCGTTCTCCAGCGCCACGCAGCCATCGGTCCAGTCGGAGTTGAGCCGTCCGCTCCCGTGAATCTCGATGGCGCCGCCAATCCGTGCGCGCGCCGCGATTTCTCCGGTCTTTTTCATGGAGTTGAAGCGCTGCCAGTCTATGGCATTAGGGTAATCAAGCAAAAGTGCGGCGCCGAAACTTGTGGCTGCAACCTTCTGCCTGACCTTGTACTCCCCCTCCGGAGTCGAGGCGTCTTGCTCCTGTACTTTGATCCGATGCCAGTTCCGGCTCAGGTTGGCAACATACGATTTTCCCACCCGCCCATCCGCCAGCAGCAGGCAGCGATGTTCCAACTTGTCGATCAGGATGGCACTGCGGCCACTTTGCCTGGTCCAGCGCAACAGATTCTGCGCATCCTGCTCCCACTTGGCGCGCAGCCGGTCGTCGTAAAACCTGGCGAGCTCTGCAGCTACGAAATTTTCGTTTTGATACCAGGCGGCTTGGGCGCCGAGGGCTGCAGTCAGAGCAGATCCGGTTTGCCCGAGCGCCGCCAGGTTGCGGGCGGTCTCGTACAGGGTTCGGGCGCGGGACTGATCATCGTTTCTGATCTCGATCTTTTTGCCCGGCTGCGCGGCCGGCGGATCCGGAGCCACAGCCTGCTCCAGCACTTTCAGAGCAACCTGGAGCCGCGCTCTCTCATCCTGCAAATGTATTGCCTCGCTCATCCGAATCCGCAATGCGGTCAGCGAGGCATGCAAAAGTTTCTGCACACATGGATCGAAGTTGCGACCGATGGCCCACGCTCCTTCCGCCTGGGCCAGGCACTGCTTCGCTTCCATGACCTGCGCGTCCAGAGCGAGCAAGTCTGACGAAAAAACAAACGCACCCGGCCCCGTACGACACTCCGCCGCCAGGCTATCCACCTGCGACTCAAGCTGCCAGGGGTGGTAGCGCAGAGCCGTGAGACTCCACAGCTCGAACGTTCCCACCCCTATGACCAGGACCAGGATGGCCCTCAGAACAGCGGCGATCCTTCGTTCCCTATCTAACGCCATTTACCTTCCTGAAACAGCGATGGACTACTTGCGGCCCTTCAGCTTCGCCTTCGCGGCATCGACCTGCTCGATCACGCCGCTGGCCTTCGTCTTGGCCGTGTTGGCCTCGGCAAGCGCGTCCTTGAACTTCTCCTGGGACATCGCCTGAGTGGCTGCCGTTGCCGCTTCCTCAGCACTCTTCAGATCCGACTGCAGCGCTTCCAATTCGGCCTTCGTGTCCTTCCCTCTCGGAGCCGTGGCAAGGGCCTTCTTGGCATCGGCAAGCATCGGGGTTAGCGAGGCAATCAAAGCCTCAGCGTCCGCCTTGGCCTTCGCCTTGTTGGCCTGAGCATCGGTCACAGCCTTGGCTGCCTTCTCCTTGGCCTGCTTCAACAGATCTGAGGCAACCTTGTAGTCGCGAGACAGAGCGAACTTGTCGTCCTGCGTCTGCACTTCGGCCGTCGCCTTGGCCATCGTATCGGTTGCATCTTTGAGGCTTTCTTCTGCGTACGTCCGAACATCATCGGTCTGCGCGGTCTGGATGGCAGCTTGGGTCGCCGCAATCTCTTCCTTGGGCGCGGAGGCGCAAGCGAAGAAAAGCAGAGAGGCCATCATGGAAAACGCCACGATCAACCCTAATCTTATCGTTACCTTTTTCATATTCACTCCTGACAATTTGAGATGTCAATCTCTAGATTTCACATCATTCGCAATCACAAAGGATTAACCCAATGGTCAATAGCAATTCCCGTACCAGAGACCAGAGCGTGAACCTTTCTTAGGGACTCGGGAGAGTTGCGTCCATAATATATTGAAATATATTAGTTTACGTAAATATCCCAAGCGCCTGCATCCTGCGGATTAAAGGGACGCCCCCGGGCACGATGATAGCCATCGACACCAAGTCTGCAGATTTTGCATATCCAGCATCAAATTCATGTTATTCTTGAAGTTTCCTGGATGAGCCTGAGTATGCAGGAGGACTAATGCCGGCGCATTTGCATCAGAGGTTGAAAGAAAGTCGACCGATGCCCAGGATTTTTCTCTGGACTCTGCTTGGCATCTTCAACGTTTTTCTCTGGTTGTTGCTGTTAGCCTTCCATTGGGAAATCTCGATGCGCGCGCGCGAGCGCAATTACTTCGGTACCCAGCTGTTCCCCATCAACGCGCAAGCCGTGCCGCTGCCGGTGATTTACTCCGTTTGCGGCTTGCTAACCGTGGCAAGCGCCGCGGCGATCCTACGCGATCGTAGCAACCTCATCGCCCGGGAGCGGATACGGATCCTGCTGCTCCAGATCCTGGACAGCCTCAGCATCGGGGTCGTGGTGCTGGACGACAAGGATTTACTCACGATGGCGAATGACAGCGCGCGCCGGCTCCTGCCCGAAATTCCTCCGGGCTATGCCAGCCTCGATATCTTGAATGTGCTGGAAAAGCGACCGGGATTGCGGGAGATCGTCAAGGCTGCGACCAGGCAGGGTGTCTATGTGCAGGACATAGAGCATGATCTGGGCGACCCTTCAGATCCATGGCCAGTCCGAGTCACTACCCTGCCGCTCAAAGACCCCCATAAGCGCACCACCGGCACGCTCCTTCTGGTACACGACGTCCGGGACATCGTGCGCATGGAAAGGCAGATGCACACCGCGGAGCGCTTGTCCGCGCTGGGAACATTGGCGGCGGCCATGGCGCACGAAATCCGCAATCCGCTCGAGGCGCTGGATCTCAACCTCGCCTTGCTCGAACGCAGCATGGCAGCATTTAAGCCGGAAGTACCGGAAGACGACAAAACCCGCAAATACGTCAAGATCCTCGAATCGGAGATCTCCCGGCTGGCCGCGATTGTGGAAAATTTCCTGTCATTCGCCCGGCCCAGCAGCGCCTCATCCGCGGAGATTCGCCTGGATGCCATCCTGCGCCAGATCGTCGATCTGCTTTACAACCAGGCCCGCTCGCGCAAAGTCAAGCTTGAACTCTCGACCGAAGGAAATCCGATTATCTTCGGATCCGAGGATCAGCTCAAACAGGCGATCCTCAACCTTTTGATCAACAGCCTGGAGGCGATGCCGAGCGGCGGGTCACTTCGCATCGTCGCCGGGATTTCCAGGCATCAAGGCGGCGTCGGCACCGAGGACCTGGCGGTTGTGCGCATCCAGGACACGGGGATCGGCATCCCGCAGGACCAGATCGCGAGGTTGTTCGATCCGTTTTTTACCACGAGGCCCAAGGGCACTGGCCTGGGTCTGACGATTGTTCACCGCGTTATTCATCAGCATAAGGGTTCCATCCGGGTTGCGAGCAGACCTGGGGAAGGCACGACTTTCACCATCGAGCTGCCGTTGCACGTCCCGAGTGGAAAGAGTGAGGCAACCTCCCATGTCTAAAGCTCCGGCAAAAGTTTTGGTCGTGGATGATGAAATCAACATTCGCGAGGCCCTGGCGACCCTCCTAAGAGATGATGGCTACGAGGTGAGCACCGCCCCATCCGTCGAGCAAGCGGTGGCGGCGCTAGGTGCAGATTACTTTCAGGTTGTTGTTTCCGACATGCGCATGGACGGCGAATCGGGCATGGACCTGCTGCGCTGGCTGCGTGAGAACTGCCCGGAAACCGAGATGATCCTGCTCACGGCTTACGGCAGCGTCGAAAACGCCGTCGAAGCGATGAAGGTCGGCGCCTATGATTATCTTTCCAAGCCGGTCGACCGGCAGCGCCTCTCCCTGCTGATCGAAAAAGCACTCGAGAAACAGCGCCTTTCCATCGAAAACCGCAACCTGCGCCGCCGTCTGAGCGTCAAGGAGGAGTTCTCCAACATCATCGGCAACAGCAACCGGATTCGCCAGATCTTCAAAGTCATTTCCGAAGTAGCTCCCACCAGCGCCACCGTCCTTATCACGGGCGAAAGCGGCACCGGCAAGGAACTCGTGGCGCGCGCGCTCCACAGCCGCAGCCTTCGCCGGGATGGACCGTTTGTGACGCTCAACTGCGGCGCCCTGCCCGACACCCTGCTCGAGAGTGAACTGTTCGGCTATGAGAAAGGTGCGTTCACCGGAGCCGTCGGCATGAAGCTGGGGCGTATAGAGTTAGCCTCCGGCGGAACCCTCTTCCTGGATGAAGTCGGCGATATGACTCCCATGACCCAGGTCGATCTGCTCAGGGTGCTGCAGGAACGCGAGCTTAGAAGGCTGGGAGGCACGAAGGTTGTCAAGGTCGACGTACGCTTTATTGCGGCAACCAACAAGGAACTGACCTCGGAGATTGCAGAAAAGCGTTTCCGGGAGGACCTCTACTACCGTCTCAATGTCGTCCCGATCGCCATGCCGGCACTGCGCGACCGCAAAGAGGATATCCCGGTGCTTGCGCAGGCATTCCTCGAGGAATTCTGCCGGCTCCACCAAAAAGAGCTGAAAAAGTTCGCGGATCGCACCATGGATCTGATGCTCCATTATTCATGGCCGGGCAATGTCCGAGAATTGCGCAACGTCGTGGAGCGCATGGTGCTCCTGGCGCGCACCGACTCCCTGGAGCCAAGGGATCTGCCCAGTCCCATCCAAAAGGAGCCTGATGCCCGCCCGATGATCACGGTCCCGCTCGATCAACCCCTGCAAGAAATCGAAAAAACGGTGATCGACAACGTTTTTGCCCGGATCACGCACAACCGTCGGAAAGCTGCCGCGCTGATGGGGATCAGCCTGCGTGCCTTGCACTACAAGATCCGCAGATACCATCTCGACCGGCAGTAGCCTGCACTGCAAAACATGCATTCACTCGAAGTATTAAAAGTGCTCTTTCTTCAAGTAAATCAGCACTTTAATTTCAAATGGATTGCGCAGGCATTATCTCTGCAACTATTGCGCAGATTGCCAGGGAGAGAGAGTCCAGATCCCAAAATGCCCTAATCCCCGACGCACTCCCCCATGCACCGATAGTGCCCTCATGCCCGCGAAAGCGAATTCAGCACCCGCCACCGAGTTTAGCGATTGTTCTCAGGTCGGAGGTGGTGAGCCGGAGGTTGGCTATGATGACATCGGGGAATGCCCCGCACGATCCCAAGAGCCTATTCGCACCGGAGCGCCATAATCGGATCAACCCGGGTCGCCCGGCGGGCGGGCAAGGCACAGGCCGCCAGCGCGACGACTGCGAGAATGGCGGTCACGGACAGCAGAACCGCCGGTTCCGTCGGCTGAACTCCATAGAGGAGGCTCTGCACATATTTCCCCAATGCCAGCGCTCCCGATAAACCGAGGCCGAATCCAATGGCAAGGATGATGACTCCTTCTTTGAAAATCAGGTGAAAGATCCCTTCCGGGGTGCTCCCCACAGCCATGCGGATGCCGATTTCCTTGGTTCGCTGGGCGACCATGTAAGCCAGCACTCCGTAGATTCCCAGGCCGGCGAGAAAAAGCGCAACCAGACCAAAGACCATGGACAGTAGGAGGGGCGATCGGCGGGAGGTCAGGGATTCTTCCGTACGCTCCTGCATCGTCCGCACATCGTACAGGGGAAGCTCGGGATCAAGTTCCGCAATTCTGCCCCTCAGTCCGGAAATTAGGCCGGCCGGGTTGCGAGAGCATTTCAAGGCGAAGGTCACCGTGGCACTCGGCGACTGGGCAAAGGGGAAAAAGTAGGCGCCGACTCTCTCGTCCGTGTCCACCAGGGCTCGAAGTTTGACGCTGCGGATGACACCCACCACCGTGTACCACTGAGAGGTTTCATCGGGGTGGAGAATATTTTGGGCGCTGGAGGGCCTCCACATGCGCCTGCCAATAGGGCTCTTGTCACCCCAAAACCGGCGCGCCAGCCGATCGTCCACAATGATCACCTGCGTCGATTTCTCCACGTCCCGCTCGTCGAATCGGCGTCCCTGAAGGAGCGGGATTCCCATCGCCTCAAAATAGCCGGGAGTAACGACAACCTGGTTGGGAGACACGAGCGATTCGCCGGGTTTCATTTCGTACCCTTCCGCCAGGATCACGCTGTCGCTATTGCGACTTCCGAAAGGGATGGTATCGGTGGCACCCGCCTGCATGACGTCCGGCATACTGCGAATGCTTTCGAGGGCGCGAGCCATGAATGTGCGCGTATCGGCGTCGCTCTTATAGCGTACCGCGGGCAGGGTCACAGATCCCGTCAGCACTTGTTGAGGAGTGCCGAAACCGGGATTGATGGCGATAACTCTGCGGAAACTGGCGAGCAGCAATCCGGCGCCGATGAGCAGGACGAGCGCGATCGCAATCTGCGCCACAGCCAGGGCGTTCCGCAAGGCGCGTGCTCCGCGGCTGGTCCCGGCGCGGCCGTCCTGACGAAAAACCAGATTAAGGTTCACATGGAGCGCCTGGATCATCGGGATCAGCCCTATCGCCACTCCTACAACCAGCGCAAGTCCCAGGATGAAAATGGCGACCGCGCCATCCAGCGCCACTTCATCGGCCCTGGGTATGCGGTCGAGCCCGATTTGATTCAGAGCCTTCAATCCCCAGTAGCCGAGAATCAAGCCCAATCCGGCGCTGAAGCAGGTCAGGAGCAGACTCTCGGTCATGAGCTGCCGTGTAATGCGCCAGCGGCCGGCGCCGAGCGCGAACCGGGTGGCGATCTCTCTTATGCGCCCGCTTGACCGGGCCAAGACAATGTTTGCGATATTGACAGCCCCGATCAGAAGCACAAAGAGGGCTCCGCCCCAAAGTAGGAACAGCGTGCTCTTGACATCCCGGATGAGGTCATCCTGCAGGGGCACTACGCGCGTGTTGAAGCCGGCATTGACGATGATCTGCTTCATCTCGGGAAATCGTTCGAGGTTGGCGGCGTTGATTGCATTGACCTGAGCCTGCGCCTGTTCCAGGCTGGCGCTTGGTTTCAGGCGCCCAAGCATCTGATAGCTATTGCTGTGGCGAGCTGAATCCGACTTTTGTTCGGGAGTAAAAGCCAGAGGCCGCCAGAGTTGAATATCGGAACCCGCAAGGGAAAAACTCTTCGGCATGACGCCCACGATCGTGTATGGATTGCCATAGATGCGCAGGTCCTTGCCGAGCACGGAATTTTGGCCTCCGAAGAGCCGCTGCCAGAACGCGTAACTTAGGATGACCTTGCGCTCTTTTCCTGTCGTTCCCTCCTCTTCAGTGAAAATGCGTCCGAGCAGCGGATGGACGCGCAGCAGTCGGAAAAACGAAGGCGTCACATTCATGGCCCGCACCTGCTCGACGGATCCTTTCTCGCCGATCGTCACTCTGGGCGTGTTGTAGAGCGCCTGTTCTTCGCATGCACTCACATCGCGAAGGCGGTCGTAATAGTCCGGGACACCGTTGCTCGCCCTTTCCACTCCCGCCTTGGGATAGCTGTTCATCATCGAGACAAGGCGATCGGGCTCAGGCACCGGCAATGGCCGCAAAACCACAGCATTGATCACGCTGAAAACGGCTGCGTTCGCGCCAATGCAGACAGCCAGCGTGGCAATGGCTGTGGCCGAAAATCCCTTGTCCTTCCACAACAGCTTCAGACTGAACCGGAGGTCCTGAATCAGCGATTCCATATCCCATCCTCTGCATTATTCAGTGTCAGATTCTCCCTATTGGAGCACAAGATGCAATCTCAAAACAGGGGGAATCGCAGCGGTGGAATTTATATCTGCAGTTGCACCGCCCCGAGTCATTCACCATGCTGGCGCCAATTCCAAGCCCGAGGGTCAGCACGGCGACCGCGGTAAAACCAGGATGCTTTCTGAGAGATCGAAGCCCAAAGCGCCAGTCGTTTACGCCATTTCTCATGCCCACTCCCTTTCCATAAAATCCTTGTAGTGGTAAACGATTTCCATGCGGTTTCGGTTCACAGGGATTCCGGCAGCCGTGAAAATCTCACAAATGCCGAATTTCCTTATGGAATCGGAGGGACATCGGAGTTCGGAATTTCACTTGCTCACAGGGCACTCTACATATATAAAACCTACCGGTTGAAAGGCAGAAGTTTCGAGGCGAAAGGGTCGTTCGCCAATGATCCTGGGTTTAGGGATTGATCTTTTAGAAACCGGCCGCGTCGAGCAGGAGCTTTCGCGAGGAGAATGGCTGGCTGATCACGGCATTTTCACCTCAGGGGAGATCCGTTTTTGCGGCGCTGCGCCGAATCCGGCCCGTCATTATGCCGCCTGCTTCGCCGCCAAGGAGGCCACCATGAAGGCTCTGGGCGTGCAGGCCATTGATTTGGCATTATTTCGTGAGGTCGAGGTTGGGCAGGGGAGTGGCCAGGGTTATAAGGTGATCCTGCACGATCGCCTGAAGGCGGCATCCGAACAATTAGGAGTGCGGCGCATCAGGCTCTCCATAACTCACAGCGCCGGCCAAGCCGGCGCAGTCGTAATACTGGAAGATTGAAAAATAAGGAACGAGATCGGACATACTTATGAGCCATTATCCATCGTATGAGGAACTGACAGCCAACTTTGATTGGTCCATTTCCGAAAAGGAGCTGGGTTATAAAAAAGGCGACCCTCTCAACATCGGGTGGATGTGCAGCGACCGCATTTGTAAACTGGGCCTGGCTGACAAGCTGGCTCTGATCTGGGAAGACCATCAAGGCACGGAGAGGCGGTTCACCTACAATGATATTCGCCTGCTCTCGAACACCATCGCCCATTTTCTCGCCGGGTTGGGCATCAAGCCGGGCGAACGCGTCTGCTTGTTCACGGACCGGGTGCCCGAACTTTACATCGGTTTCCTCGGCATCCTGAAAACGGGCGCGGTGGCACAACCGCTGTTCTCGGCATTTGGCGACGAATCGCTCTTTGTACGGCTGGCCAACGCTCAAACCACCGCAATCATCACCCAGAAGAAACACGTCCTTAAGGTGCGCAAGATTCGCAACCAGCTTCCCGATTTGCGTCACATAATTGTCGTGGACGCCGGCGACGCGCCGTTGCAGGAACGCGAGACGTCCTTTCAAATGGAGAAGACGCCGCGGATCGAGAATTTTGAGGTTCATCCGACCAAGGCCGAATTCCCGTCGGTTCTGCACTATACTTCCGGCACGACCGGCCAGCCCAAGGGTGCGCAGCACGTTCACTATTCCCTCATCTCCCAGTATCTCACCGCCAAATGGGTACTCGACCTGCGCCCAGACGACATTTACTGGTGCAATGCGGATCCAGGATGGGTCACAGGCACGTCCTATGGAATCATCGGTCCCTGGGCAAACGGCATCACCCAGGCGGTCCTCGATTCCGGCTTCGGTGCCGAGCGCTGGTATAAATTCATCGAAAAACATCGCATCACGGTCTGGTATTCCGCACCCACGGCCATTCGCCTGCTCATGAAAGAGGGGAACGCGTTGGTCAAGAATCATGACCTGACCTGCCTACGCCATCTTTGCAGCGTCGGCGAACCGCTCAACGCCGAAGCGGTGATCTGGTCGCGAGAGGTGTTCGGCAAAGAATTTCATGACACCTTCTGGCAGACGGAGACCGGCTGCATCGTGATCACCAACTTCCCCGGCATGCCGATCAAACCGGGATCGATGGGCAAGCCTTTCCCGGGGATTACTGCGACGGTGCTGAATCCTGTGACTTACGAACCCATCGGCAAGGTAGGGGCAGCCGGATTGATCGCGCTCCGCCCGGGCTGGCCTTCGCAGGTGCGCAGCTACTGGAACAACGAGCTGGGATACCAGGCCAAATTCAAGAATGGCTGGTATCTTTGCGGCGATCGGGCCTCGATCGATGCGGACGGCTACTACTGGTTCGTGGGCCGCGACGACGATGTCATCAACACCGGCGGGCATCTGGTCGGTCCTTTCGAAATCGAGTCGGCTCTGCTCGAACACCCCGCAGTGGCGGAATCCGCGGCAGTCGCCAAGCCCGACCCGGTGAATATGGAAGTCGTGAAGGCATTTGTTGCCTTGAAACCAGGATTCGAGCCGTCGGACGACCTCGAGCTGGAAATCATGAATCACATCCGCAAGCGGCTGTCGCCGCTGGCGATGCCCCAGGAAATTGAATTCATTGATGCTCTACCCAAGACACGGAGCGGCAAGATTGTGCGCCGTGTCCTGCGCTGCAAAGAGTTCAACGAGCCAGTGGGAGATCTCTCCACGATTATGAACGACTGAAGATCATGTGCGGAGCCCGGATTGCCGGCAAGACGGGCTCGTATCCTTCAATGCTGATTACTTAGGCAGCCTGCGCCGCAGATCGGTCCGGGCTGCTAGACTATATGAGGAGAAAAGGCTGATCATGGATGACCTTACTAAGATGGTTCGCGATTATGTGGCAAGAGAATATATCGAAGAAGGGGATGACCGCGAGATTACCGAGACTACACCACTAATTTCAGGTGGAATTGTGGATTCGTTCTCCATGGTGTCCCTCAAACGTTTTTTGGAGAAGAAGTGCAACACCCAGATTCCAGACGCCGATGCGACACCTGTGGCATTCGACACCGTGCAGAGCATAGTGGCGCTGGTGCGACGGTTCCAAAAGACATAGAAAGATTTGCGATTGACGATTGAAAGACTCAAAATTCGTCAATCGTCAATCGTCAATGTTCTCTAGGGCTCGTGAGCATCGCATTTATATACAACTCTATTATTGAGGAGAATCATGGCCTTTAACGATGCAGTTCGCAATTGGTACCAGACCGAGATTCAGGGGATTAAGACCGCCGGTCTGTTCAAAGATGAGCGGTACATCTGCTCTCCGCAGTCGTCGGAAATCGAGGTCGAATTCCCGGTCGGCTCGAACATCAGAAAGTGTATCAACATGTGCGCCAACAACTACCTTGGCCTCTCCAGTCACCCCGAGGTCATCAAAGCGGCGCACGAAGGGTTGGAGACTCGCGGCTACGGCATGTCTTCGGTCCGCTTCATCTGCGGCACTCAGGATATTCACCGGCAGCTCGAGAACAAGCTAACCGAGTTCCTGGGAACCGAGGACACTGTGCTCTTCCCTTCCTGCATGGATGCCAACGGTGGGTTTTTCGAAGCGTGCTTGAACGACCAGGACGTGATGATCGCCGACCGGCTGGTTCATGCCTCCATTGTGGATGGCATGCGGCTGTGCAAAGCCATGCAAGACAGCTACAAGCATTCCGACATGGGTCATCTGGAGGAGAAACTGCAGGAACACCAGGATAAGCGCTTCCGGATGATCGTCACCGATGGTGTCTTCTCGATGGACGGCGACCTCGCTAAAATGGATGAAATCGTCGCATTGGCGGAAAAACACAACGCCATGACATTTCTCGACGACTCTCACGCCAGCGGCTTCATCGGCAAGACCGGACGCGGGACCCATGAGCACTGCGGCGTGTTCGGCAAGATCGACGTCATCACTACCACCCTCGGAAAAGCCCTGGGCGGGGCTTCCGGCGGTTGCGTGA
Source organism: Acidobacteriota bacterium (assembly GCA_041501225.1). GTDB lineage: Bacteria > Acidobacteriota > UBA6911 > UBA6911 > UBA6911 > JAFNAG01. Next base: position 16,089 of record JBGQNR010000003.1, on the reverse strand, counting down.
GCGGACGCAAGGAACTGGTGGAGATGTGCCGCCAACGCGCCCGTCCGTTCCTGTTTTCCAACACCGTGGCTCCGGTCATCGTTTCCGGCGCGCTCAAAGTGATGGATCTGATTTTCACCAACACCGCGCGGCGCGACAAGCTGGAATGGAACGCCAAATACTGGCGCGGCCTTTGCAGGGATGCCGGATTTGATATCAAAGAAGGGGAAAGCCCGATCGTGCCGGTCATGCTCTACAACGCAAAATTGGCGCAGGACTTCGCCCGCGACTTGTTCACCGAAGGGATCTACGCAGTCGGGTTCTTCTTCCCGGTCGTGCCCAAGGCACAGGCCCGGATTCGAACCCAGCTCTCCGCCGCCCACGAAAAGCATCACCTGGATGCCGCCATCGCGGCCTTCAAGAAGGTCGGTGCGAAGCATGGGATTCTCGGTCTGGGCAAGAAAGAACTGATCGAAAAGTTCGGCATGTAAACGGAAGCAAACCGCAGCAGGAACCGCACAGCACACGAAATACACGAACGCTGCGTTTTCGTGTATTTCGTGTGCTCCGCGGTTCCTCCCCCCTGGCTGGAGGCATGTCACACTTCTTCGGCATTCTGCTAATGTTCCTGGCGGCATGCTCCTTCGGAGCAAGCGCCATTGTGATCAAGCTGGCCTACTTTGCAGGCTTGCAGCCCTCCGAACTGCTCCCGCTCCAGAACCTGGCAGCGGTATTGTGCCTGTGGCCTGTCATGCTGGCAGCCCGCGGCTGGCCGAGGCTCGAGCGCCGACAGGTCCGCCGACTCCTCTGCCAGGGCCTGATCGGCAACTTTGCCATATCGGTTTGCTACTTCTGGTCGGCCAGCAGGATTGATGTCTCCTTGCTGAGCATAATCCTCTTCACTTATCCGGGATTTGTGCTCCTTTATGCCATGATTGTGGAAAGTCGCCGGATTCTGGCCTCGGAATATCTGGCCCTGATCCTGGCGTTTGCCGGCGGGGTGCTGGCTGTGGCACCCTTCCGGGTAGCTTCCGCCAGGATGGATTTTTGGGGGCTGCTGCTGGCTGTTGGCGCTGCGGTCTGTTACGCGTTCATGAATATTTTTGGCCAGAAGCTGACTCGCGATCTGTCATCGTTGGTGATCACAACCATCACTTCTACGATTTCCACGCTGGCACTTGCGGTCGTATTTCCGCCCCAGCATTGGTTCCCTTCCGGAATTTCCGGACAACAGTGGCTCTACATTGGCAGCCTGGGATTGCTCTCCACGGTAATCCCGATGAATCTGCTGTATCTTGGCATTCGCAGGATCGGTGCGCTCCATGCCTCGATCGTGAGCATTGTCGAGCTGCCTTGCATCCTGGTACTGGCCTATTTCATACTCCACGAAAGGATAAACACCTGGCAGATGCTCGGCGGAGGCATGATTCTGCTCGGCCTGATACTCATGCGCCCTGCCGAAGCTCCCGCAGCATCTGGTGCCGGGTAACAGGAGCCAGCGCCCCCGGCACAGCCAGAGGCTGGATAACAGGGCAAGGCACGATCGGCACTTTAGCCGGGTGGCAACAGCAGTCACCGCGAAGACCGCAAAGACCTCAAAGAATTGCAGTTATTCTTCTTCGCGGTCTTCGTGGTCTTGGCGGTTCGATGTCTGCAGATGATATTTTCACAGCATCCAGGTGCCATTCGGGCAAGGCGAGTCAATTTTCGGCAAGGAGGTCGTCATATTCGGCCTCGAAGCGCAGCTTGTGCCTGGCCTCCTCCTGGGACAACGCCAGAAAGATCGTGCGTAGCGAGTCATCGGCTGCTAATTCGGCCAGGTCAGCGTAGAGCTTGAAAGCCGCCTTTTCCTTTTTCATGGCCACGATGAGGGCATCCCTGTAAGTCATTTGCGGATCCGGCGTCACGTCCACCACATATTCGGCGATTTTGAGATCATCGATGCGCTGGCTGGCAAAGCTGAAGCCGGCTCCTTCCTTGATGGCTTCGAGCTCGGCTTTGTGGTTCTTCTCCTCCCGGGCAAATGCGGCCAAGGCCTCTCGCATCCCCGGTACCCTGGTTTTTTGCGCCAGGTTGAGGTAAAAATCGGCGGCTGCCTGTTCTTCACCAATCGCAAAATCCAAGGTTTCATTCATTGTGGCCCACCGTTCCATCGTACCCTCCTGACATTTGTACCGGTTACCCATCGAATCCGGAGAATCGCTCAATCCATCGCGGATCCCGCCAAACTTTCTGGAGTTCTTCCGGGTCTGCGCCATTGGCATCTTGGGTTGCGGCGAATCCGGATTGGCAGCCGGGTTGCCTGCCATCCTAACGGAAGCTCCCAATTCTGGTCAAAAAATATCGTCGCGTATGAAACCTTTTTACGGCAGCGATCACTCACTGGTTGTGCAGACGAGTCCAGAAATTTTATAGGAGAGCAAAGGCCATGCGGAAAACAGTCATAGGATTGGCGGCATTCGGGCTATGGGTTGTGTTGGCGATCACGGCGGCGTGGGGCCAGGATTTCCAGAAGAGCTACAATCTGACATCGGGCGGAACCGTCAGTATTTCGAGCGTATCCGGGGACATCTCGGTGGCCGGAGCTAACGTTGCCACCCTGTCGGTCAGGGCGATTCGAGAGGGCCGGGATAAGGACGTTGTGGAAATCGTCGACGAGAGCACCCCCGATCATGTGTCCTTGAAGGTGCAGTATCCCAAAGGCGGCGGCAGTTACGAGGCCAGCGTGCGATTTGTGGTCCAGGTTCCCACCGGATCCCGGTACAAGTACGACAAACTCACCACGGCCAGCGGAGACATCGAGGTCACCAACGTGGCCGGTGATTTTATCGCGAGTACCGCCAGCGGCGACGTGACCATCAGCCAGTTTCAGGGCAATATCACTGCAAATACGGCAAGTGGCGGTCTGAAGATCACGAACGTTCAGGGCGACGTACAAGCTAATTCAGCCAGCGGCGACGTCGAGATTCTTGGCGCGGCCGGGATGGTTTCTGCAAGAACGGCTAGCGGAGATGTGAAGGTGGAACTCACCCGCGTCGACGGCAACGGAGAAATGAAGTTCGCCAGTGCCAGCGGGGATGTAACGGTAAAAGTGCCCAATCAGCTCAATGCCCAGATCCAGATGTCCACCAGCAGCGGCGACATCAAATCTGATTTTCCGCTGAACATCGAAAAAACTGAGGGTGGCGGGGAAAAAGCCTCCGGCAGTTTCGGCGCGGGAACCGTGATCCTCAAAATGTCGGCAGCATCCGGCGACATCCATCTGGTCAAGTTCTAAACCACCCTGGATTCGAAAGATTTGCCACGAAGGGCACGAACCATATGTTCGTGCCCTTGGCATTTTCAAGGCGGCGCGAGCCATCCGATAAACCAGCCTGGGCGTGAAAGAAGCAACCCACCTGTGACCGCATATCACAGGCGTTTGCGTTGTTTTCTAAGGCAAATGAACAACTTACAGGTTGGGCCCGAAAGTTGCAAGGCTGCGAGCATGAAGATCTCCAGCCAATTCATTTATCCTGCCGCGGACAGCTGCCCCCATTCCGAAAGACCCCCGCGACCAGAAAGCGGCCTCAATACCATCAAACTTATTCGGGCGGTTTTGCGTATAGAGATCTGGAGGTAAACGCATGGCCAAGAAAAGGGTATTCACAATCTCATTCCTCTCCGTCGTAGGGCTCCTGGTGGCCTTCGGGGGATATTGGGTCTTCGGGGCGCTCTTTGCCGTCGACAAGACCATACCATCCGAAAAGCTCGCGAAGGTTGAACAGGGCTCCATCGCCAAGTCTGTCGTGGCTACCGGTAAGGTCGAGCCTTTGTCCAAGGTGGAAATCAAATCGAAAGCCAGCGGCATCATCAAGTACCTCTATGTGAATTCCGGGGACCTCGTCCGTGAAGGACAACTCCTCGTCGAACTGGACAGAGAAACCCTGGAAGCTCAGCTGAAGCAGGCCAAGGCCTTCCTCAATGCCGCCGAAAGCAAGATCCAGGAGATGCAATCCCAGGCGAAAACACTTCAGGCGAACCTCGAGAAGACCAGGCTCGAGGCCGAGAGTAAAGACTATGAGTTCACGGTCGCTGAATATAAACGATATCGCGAATTGTTCGGCCATGGGTTGGTTTCCAAGTCCGAAATCGACAGCGCAGAGCAAAAGATGAGAGCCGCGGAGATTGGCAACAAATCGCTGCAAGCATCCGTGAATGTGAGAGAGGCTGAGCTCGAACAAAATGCTCGCACCCTCAATACGGTGCGGGCAGAGTTGGTGCAAGCCCAGGCTCAGTGCGAGCAGGCCGAGGAAAACCTGAAGTATGCCTCCATACGCTCACCCATCAATGGTGTGGTCCTGAGCCGGGAAGTCGAAGTCGGCGATGCCGTGTCCTCGATTCTGCAATTAGGCTCCAACGCGACGCTAATCATGACCTTGGGAGATGTGAAGGAACTTTACGTGAAGGGCAAAGTCGATGAGACCGACATCGGCCTGGTGAAAGTCGGCCAGCCGGTGCGCGTGACGGTTGACGCCTACAAGAACCGTACGTTTCAGGGGAAAGTCTTTCGTATCGCGCCGATGGGCGTTGAGAAGGACAATGTGACGCGCTTCGAAGTGCGGGTGTCGATCGATAACGATCTCGACCTCTTAAAAGTCAACATGAGTGCAAACGCCGAGATCGTGCTCGAAGAGCGCCACAATGTTCTCCTTATTCCTGAGAGCTCACTCATCTACAACGAAAAGCGGGAAACCTCGGTCGAGGTGCCGGATGCCACAACCCGGACGGGACGGCGGCAGATCCCGGTCAAGACGGGACTGAGCAACGGAGCCAGGGCTGAACTGCTCTCCGGGCTCAAACTCGGGGACCGGGTGGTCCTGCAATAATGATGGGCGCTACGCCGGCGCTGAATTCGTTATCCGATCTTCCTTTGTCGATCGATTCGAGGGGCTGACATGGACTTGGTCGTCCAGACTTGGCTGAATCTGAAGAGCAACAAAACAAGGTCGCTCCTGACCATGTTCGGGATCGCATGGGGACTCGTCTGCCTGATCCTGATGACCGCGATGGGCGAGGGAATGTGGGTGGCACAGAAACAGAAGGCGCGAGCCCTCGGTCAAAACATCATGATCGTCTGGGGCGGCATGACCAGCAAGGGCATCGAGGGCGTGCGCGCCGGGAAGATCATCCGTCTCACTTTGAACGACTACCTCGTCATTAAGCAGCAGTCCACCTACCTGGAGCGCTCGAGTCCCGAAATCCAACGCTCGTTGCCGGTGCGCTCCAACATCAACAATGGCACCTTCTCGACTCATGGGGTCTTCCCCGACTACATGCAGATGCGCACCATCGAGGTGAAGCCCGGCGGGCGCCAGATCAATGAAGGGGATAACACCAACGCCTTGCGGGTCTGCATCCTCGGGAACGAGGTGAAGGATCAGCTTTTCAACAAAGAAAACGCAGTCGGCCAAACGATCGTGATCGGAGAGCTGCCCTACCTCGTCATCGGAGAGTTGATCAAAAAGGACCAGAACTCAAACTACAGCGGACCCGACAAAAAGATGATATACGTCCCCTTCTACACCATCACTCGCGATTTCCCTCTGCCCAAGGCAGCGGACGGCAGGTACTCGCTTTCCAATCTGATCCTGCAGCCGCGCAGCGAGGAATTGGGAGAGGCAGCCGAATTGCAGGTGCGGCGGATCCTGGCCAAAGAGAAGGACTTCGATTACCTGGATAAAGATGCGGTTCAGATCTGGAACACGGTCACCGAGGCGAAGCTCATTTTCAAACTCTTTGCATCGCTCAAGGTATTCCTGGGAGCTATGGCCGTCGTCACCCTGATGCTCGGCGGCGTCGGCGTAATGAACATCATGCTTCTCTCCGTCGGAGAGCGGACGCACGAGATTGGCATCTGCAAGGCTATCGGCGCTACCACACGCCGCATCCTGATGCAATTCTTCGCCGAGTCGATGGCTCTGACATTTATCGCCGGCCTGGCGGGGGTCTTCATCGGCTGGGGGCTCTGCGCTCTGATTAACCTGCTGCCCAAAATCGACTTCTTCGCCGGCATGATTGTGACCCCGGCGGTTGGATGGCTCGCATTCGGATTTCTGGCGCTCGTGGGGATTCTGTCGAGCATTTATCCGGCGTTCATCGCCTCGGTGGTGGATCCCATCGAGGCTCTGCGATACGAGTAATACGGAGCCAAAGATGATCGTTGAAATTGTCAAACGCGTCTTGGAAAACCTGGTTGCCTATCGCAAGCGTTCGCTGATGACGGTCCTGGGCATCACCTGGGGAATCGCGTCCTTTATTCTCCTGATGGCCTACGGAGACGGTTTCCAGAAAGCGATGTTGCTGGGCTTGAGTTATTTCGGCGACAACGTGGTCGTCGTCTGGAACGGCCAGACCTCCATGCAGGCCGGCGGCGCGCGCGCGGGCCGCGTCATCCGCACAGAACCGCAGGATGTCGAAATGATCCGGCAGCGCTGCACGCTCGTGAAACGCGTGAGCCCGGAGGTCTACAACGAGATGCAGTTGCGTTGCGGCGACCGCATGACGAGTGCCGGTATTCGTGCGGTCAACGACGAGTACGGAGTCATTCGCGGCATGTTCATGGGGGAGGGGCGCTTCCTCAATGCCGAGGACCTGGCCTACACGCGCAGGGTCGCCGTGCTGGGGTACGACCTCAAGAAAAAGCTCTTCAGTCAGGCCCCTGCGATCGATCAGGATGTTTTTATCCAAGGTGTGCGATTCACCGTCGTCGGCGTGCTTAAGAAAAAAATCGCAATTTCGAATTACTTCACCCAGGACGACTACTGCGCGCTCATTCCCATCAACGTGATGGCCACGATGAGTGATGTCCGCTACAACAGCGTCCTCGTGTTCCAGCCGGTCAGCGGCAGAATGGAGGAACCCGCTGTGCGGCAGGTGCGGCAGGTGCTCGCAGAAATCCACAAGTTCAATCCCGCTGACGAAAAAGCCCTCATCTGGGACCGATTCAGCGAAGGCTTCTCCATCATCAACGGCTTGAGCGCCGCCACCAAGGGACTGCTCAACGTAATCGGTCTTTTTACTCTGGCTGTCGCCGGGGTCGGCATTATGAACATCATGCTCTTTTGCGTGCAAGAGCGGACGCACGAGATCGGTGTGCTCAAAGCCCTTGGCGCCCGGAAGTGGCACATCCGGGTGCAATTCCTCGGCGAGGCTCTGGCTCTGTCGATCATCGGCGGCATCCTCGGCTATGTGCTCGCCATCCTGCTTGCGCAATGGATCGGCGCGATACCGTTCCTCAGTGAGTTATTCGAGGACAAGAGCCGGCAGGGTGATATTTATCTCCTGGTGAATGCCCGCGTTTTCCTGACAGCATTCATCACCTTCAGCATTATCGGACTGCTATCGGGCACCTGGCCTGCGGTCAAAGCGTCGCGACTCGATCCCGTCGAAGCTCTCCGCATGGAGTAAATTCCTCTCTCCTTGACAGCCACCACGAAAAGCAAGGATCGACCAATTCGTACCGCTTTCGTATAAATCCCTGCCATTGCAGCAAAAGGGTAACAGATCAACGCAGAGGCCGCAGAAAAAAGTTATTCAAAAACAAAAAGTTCTCTGCAGCCTCTGCGCCCTCTGCATTGTGCTTTTGGGAGAGCGGTGGGGAATTATCTCTCTTTGCCTTCGATCGGTTTCAGACCGGCTTTTGCCAGCAGGGTGCGGAGCGCCTCTGGTCCGTTGCTGCCGATCTGGTAACCGACGACGATGCCATCCCGGCCTATGAGCACGTAAGTAGGCAGCGCGCTGACCTTGTAGTCGAAGGCCATATTCGTACCGTCGGCCAATCCGATCGCGTGAATGACGCCGGATTTTTTGAGGTAACTCTCCACAGTCGCCCGATCCTCGCCGACGTCGAGACCGATCAGGACAAACCCGCTGGTACGATATTCTTCCTGAAGTTTGCCCAACTCGGGCATCTCCTGCCGGCAGGGGCCGCACCAGGAAGCCCAGAAGTCGAGCAGCACCACCTTCCCTTTCAGCCCGGCAAGATCATAGGCCTTGCCATCCAGAGACAAGACGCGGAATGCGGGTGCGGGCTTGCCTGCCAGATCGGGCTTGCGGAGGCTGGGGGTGTCGAATTCCTCGACCTCGCTGGCGCCGGCCGGCGCCGTAAAGTGAAAGAGCTCATCGGGCAGGTCGGCATTCAGTTTCAGAGAGACCGTCGTCATCTTCTGCCGCACATCGATGGTGCCTGCCACGGCGCTGCCCTGCATTTTGCCCGACAGCGTCGTCCGCAGGGCTATCTTGCGGTCCTTGGTGATCCAGAAGCTGACGGCACAGTCAGTCAGCACCGTGCCCGGCGGCTGCGCCATCGCAAACTTGTCAATCCTGGCTTCGACCAGCCAGCAGTCATACTTTCTGCCTCCGGCTTCTATGACTTCATCGCGAACCGTCTTTACATCGGAAAAGAGCTGCGCCGGTTCAGGCAATTGACCCAAGCCAAAGCTTGCATCCAGGGACTGAAAGCGTTGCGAGGCAAGGCGCTTCGCATATTGATTCAAGGCGGAGTTGTAAAACCAGGTGCAGGTGCCGTCCGACACAATTGTGGACCGGGCGCCGCTCATTTGGGACCGGGTCTCGATTCTCTTCTTGTCGGGATTGATTGCTGCGACCGAATTCGTCATGGTCACGCTGACAGGGCCGCCAGCCACTGTCATGTCCGTGACCATTTCCAGTTCGTATTGATAACTGCGCAGACGGTTGAAGGCGTCTCCGCTCTGCCTGAGCAGGTCCTTGCCATCCGGCAACGCCTGAGGCAAAAGTGTCGTCCATAAAACAAGGAGCGCGGAGGCGAGTTTCATCGATTCCCTCGGGGTAATGCCTGCATTGGCTGCACCCGACAGAACCATTCGCCGGGCAACTTCACTCCACCACGAAATACGCCAAAGCTCGCGGTTATTTCGGGTTTTTCGCGTTTTTCTTTAAGCCGGGATCACAGCTCGCCCCAATTGGACACTTCCGGCTCGCGACTCTGCACGATATCGGTGTTGCGGTGGGGGCGAATAACGAGGGCCGGTCCGGCAATGGTCGGATCCGGCAGAGGAAATACCCTGAACACATTGCCGTACTTTATCCGCAGTCGATCATATTCGCCGAAATCAAGCGCGCGGTTCGGGCATGCGGTTACGCAGGCTGGGGGCAATCCTGAGTCCAGGTCATCCACACAAAAATGGCATTTTTGGAGCATGTCCGAGGACGCATCGTAACGGATCGCATTGTAGGGGCAGGCTGATTCACATCGGCGGCACCGGGAGCAGCGCGAATCGTCGATGAGGACGATCCCATCATCCCTTTTCCAGATGCATTGCGACGGGCAATTGTTCGCGCACACGGGTTCCAGGCAATGGACGCAGGACATGGACAGGTTGTAGGCAACGACCGTGGAAATCCAGCCACCGTTCTTCTTTTCCCAGTTCCCAGCCGTGATTTCATACACCCGCCTCCAGTGCTGGCCCCTGGGAATGTTGTTGCGGTCGTTGCAGGCCACCTGGCAGGTCTTGCAGCCCGAACAGGCGTCGGAATTGACAAAAAAGGCGTACTGACTCACCACAACCCGTTCCTCAGACTTTCTTGATCTCAACCATGATGGTGTGCTGGGCGTTGCCGAAAGCGTACGGCGTCCAGCGCTCGGAAGTCAGGACATTAATCGAACCGCCGCGGTCAATTCCTTTGTCGTCCGGCGCCCACCACGCTCCTTGAGGAATGGCCACGACGCCGGGCATAATCCGCCTGGTCACGCGGCACACGATCCTGATTTCGCCCCGATCGTTGAAGACCCTGACCTCATCGGAATTCTGGATGCCGCGAGCCGAGGCATCGATCGGGTTGATGAACACCCGCTGCGGGAAGGCTTCCTCCAGCCAGTCGACTCCTGCGAGTGTGGAATGGACACGGGCCAGAGTGTGGTGCCCCAGTGCCTGCAGAGGGAACTTCTTTGCCTCCGGGCCGAAGGGACTCTCCCATTCCTGGATATATTTGGGCACCGCGGGAATCTCCTTCGGTTTGTTTTGAGCGTCGAGCCTCTGGGAAAAGATCTCGATCTTTCCTGAGGGAGTGGTCAGGGGATTTTTGACAGGATCTTTGCGGAAATCGGCGCAGGCTACCGCGGGATTCGTCACCGGCACGGTGTAGATCCCGGCATTGCTCTTCTCGAACTCCGCCAGTCCCGGTAGCTTGGGGAACCGAGCTTTCCGAAGCTGGCCCAGAGACCATTCCACCCAGTCGCGCTCGCTCCGTCCTTCGGTATAGGCCGCGCCGATACCCAGCCGCTCCGCAATCTCCGAACAGATCCGGTAATCGCTCTTGGTTTCAAAAGGCGGATCCACGATCTTGGGCATGAGGATCACCTCATCCCCGTACTTCCATCCGTCTTCCACGCCCCAGGTTTCAAACTGGGTGCATGCCGGCAATAGGATATCTGCAAAGCGCGCTGTAGGGGTCAGGAAGTTGTCCTGGACAACAATGAATTCGACGAGGCTTTCATCCTGGAGGATTTTCGCCGTGCGATTCAGGTTGGCATGCTGATTCGCCAGGAGATTCGATGCCACGGCATACATAAGCTTGATGTTGTTGTCCAGTCTTGAAACTCCCCGAACCCCGAGTTCCGGCCCCATTTCCTTTCCCCGGAGAACGGCTTCGGTCCAAAGGAACGATGGGATGCTGCCTTTCACCGGGTTGGGTCCGGTGGGGAAAACGTTCCAGAGCGGCCCGCCGTCTTTCGCCTGAAGCGCGATACCCCCGGCCCAGCCACCCGGGATACCGACATTACCGGTTAGAGCCGCCAGCACACAGCCAGCCCGGACAACCTGCTCCCCATACGCCCGCCTCTGCATGCCGTACCCCTGATAGAGAACGCCGGGCTTTGTGGTGGCATATTCTTTCGCAATGCGCGCAATGGTCTCCCTAGGAACGCCGGTGATCGACTCCGCCCATTCGGGAGTTTTGGGGATCTTGTCCCGTGTCCCTAGAATGTAGTCCTTGTATGTTTCCGCTCCCTTGGCCTCCGCCGGCATCTGGGTTTCATCGAAGCCCAGACAATAGGTCTTCACGAACTCCGCATCATAGAGGCCGTCCTTGATCATGACGTATACCATCGCCGACATCATGGCGACGTCGGTCCCGGGACGGATGGGGATCCACTCGTCGGCCAGAGACACGGCGCTCAAGGTCATGCGCGGATCGATGCAGACGATGCGAGCTCCCTTTTCCCGGGCCTTCCGGAGAAAAAACTCCGTGTTGGTGCCGTCGCGCATCTCGGCCGGGTTCCAGCTCCACATCAGGATGTATTTGGAATTCACCCAATCCTGGCGCTGGTTTCCAGTGATATCGGTCCCATATACGGTGGAAGTGACCGTCGAGATGCAGGCCCAGGAGTAGCTGTTGTACTGGCCGAGAGAGCCTCCGAATAGATTCAGCAATCGTTGAGCTGTCTGGCGGCCGTTGATCTGGTTGTAGCTGCCGGTCCCATAAGGAACCAGAAATGCCGAATTCCCGCAGGTTTTCTTGACGCGCGTTAATTCTGCGGCCACTTTGTCCAGCGCTTCATTCCAGGTGACGCGCTCGAACTTCCCCTCGCCTCGCTTTCCCGTTCTCTTCATCGGATACTTCAAACGGTCGCGATGATACTGACGATGGCGGTAGGCGCGGCCACGAATGCAGGCACGGAGCTGGGGATCCTCGAGAGTATCCGTAGGCCGATCGTCGCTTTCAATCCTGGCAATGACCCCGTCCAGGACATGCACTTTGAGCAGGCAGCGCCCGCCACAGTTGTGCGAAGGACAGCCGACCCGAATGACCCGCTCGCCCGAGGCCACGTCCTGGATCGGAACGATGATGTTGGCGCCCTTGCTGAGCGGAAAAGCGGTGAAAAACGAAGAACCCAGGAGCGTGCTGCACTTGAGGAAACAGCGTCGACTTAGAGGAGCGGGTGTGGTCATACTTCTCATTCTGCAGAATCAGAAGGATCCAGGAAATGGATCCTGAACCTGCCAGCCAAGAGTCAAGCGTAGCTAAAACTGCAACCCAAATGACGCCTGATCCTAACACGAAACCACCTCGAAATTACCCATGCTGGATCAAAAAAATGCGCATGAAAAACGGTTTTGGCCTTCTGCTTCTATTCTCGGAACAGTTCCTCATGCGCGTGGCGCACCCGGCGACGCATGAAAAGTGAGCTACCACCCGCAAAGCGGGAGGCATTGGCTTGGCCAGGCTCCGGTGTCATGTCAAGAAAGGCCGCGAAGCAGGATGAACCGCAAAGACCCAAAGACCTCTAAGAAACAACATCCTGGTGATTTTCCGGAGTTTCTTCTTTGTGGTCTTTGAGGTCTTCGCGGTTCATCTTTCTGGCGGATTTTCTCTTTCAAAGGCCGCAGGAAGGGCAGAGCCTTTTCGAGTCTCACCGCCAGAAACGGTGGATTACCTAAAGCGATTTGCGAATAACCGTCTGCAATTGGGGACACAGCTTGCATCGCACGAGGGAATGTCCTATAAAGTATCCCGCTGCAATTTCCCGGGAGTTTGCCATGCATCGATTTTCACGCCTACATTGGATCGCTGTTGTCAGTTTCCCCGCTTTGTTCGTAATCGTCGGTTTGGCGGATCCTCCTGCCCAGGGACCATCCACCCCGGTCGAAAGCATCTTTGATCGTCTGACGTTCCGGAGCATCGGCCCTGCTACCATGGGCGGCCGCATCGGCGACCTGGCCGTCTTGGAAAAGCGGCCGGCGGTTTTTTATGCCGGCGCCGCGACGGGCGGCCTGTGGAAGACCATAAACAACGGCACCACCTGGGAACCGGTGTTCGACCGCCAGGACGTAATTTCGATCGGCGCGGTCGCGATCCCGCAAGACAGCGCCAACCTGGTGTGGGTGGGCACAGGCGAGAACAACAATCGTCAAAGCTCTTCCTGGGGCGGCGGAGTCTTCAAGTCCATGGATGGCGGCCAGACCTGGAAGAACATGGGGCTTTTTGAATCCAGACACGTGGGCCGCATCGTCATTGATCCTCTCGATCACGACGTGGTGTATGTGGCAGCCACGGGACATCTTTGGGGTCCCAACAAGGAACGCGGCGTGTTTAAAACGGTGGATGGCGGTCTTACATGGACGCAGGCGCTGTTGGTCGACGAAGAGACGGGCGCAACCGACCTGGTGATGGATCCGTCGAATAACAAGGTGCTTTACGCCGCGATGTATCAGCGGCAACGCTCGGTGTGGGGCTTTAACGGCGGCGGCCCGGGAAGCGGGATCTATAAGACCGACGACGCCGGGAAAACATGGATCAGGCTGACTAACGGCATTCCCGGCGGGGCGCTGGGTCGCATAGGAATCGATATCTGTCGCACGGATCCGAAAATCGTCTATGCGTTGATTCAGCATGAATCGGATTCCGGACTTTACCGGTCCGATGACGCGGGCGCGCGCTGGACCAAAATGAGCAATACCAATCCCCGCCCGAGCTATTTCAGCCAGGTCAGAGTCGATCCTAATGATGTTCAGCGCATTTACGTCGTCGGCGTTCGCCTCATGGTGTCCGACGACGGCGGCCGGACATTTAAAGAAGTGCGGGTATCGTACACCCGTCCGGGCGGCGATCGTCCGCGCGACGATTTGGATGTCCATGCGATGTGGATAGATCCGCGGGATTCAGCTCACCTGATGATCGGCTCCGATGTGGGGATTGCAATATCCTATGACCGCGGCGCGACCTGGGACTTCGTGGACAACCTGCCGATCGGCCAGTTCTATCACGTCGGCTACGACATGGATACGCCCTATCGCGTCTACGGCGGGCTCCAGGACAACGATGTCTGGGGCGGGCCGAGCGCCGTGCGTAATCGCTTCGGCATCACCAATCAGGATTGGTTCACGCTCGCGATCGGCGACGGTTTCGTCGCGATGGCGGATCCACTGGACGCGCGCACTATTTACGCCGAAACGCAGGATGGCAACCTGGCGCGCATCGACCGCGACTCAAACGAGCGCAAGACCATCAGACCCCAGGCGGCAAGGGGCGAACCACCTCTACGCTGGGCGTGGGACACTCCGTTGATCCTGTCCCCTCACGATTCCAAGACGCTTCTGATCGGAGCCAACAAGATCTTCCGGTCGACGAATCGCGGCGACTCATGGGAGGCAATCAGCCCGGACCTTACCAGCGGAGTCGACCGGGACACGCTCTCCCTCATGGGTGTGACAGGAAAAGAGATCAAGCTCTCCAAGAATGATGGGGTTTCGGCCTATCCAACCCTGGTTGCATTGACGGAATCTCCCAAAAAACCAGGGCTCTATTACGCGGGGGCCGATGACGGAACGGTGAATGTGTCCAAGGATGGAGGGATAACCTGGATCAACATCAGCGGGAAATTCCCGGGCCTGCCGCCGGGCGCATCGACCGGCCGTCTGGTCGCGTCTGCCTTCAACGAAGCGACAGCCTATGCCACCTTCAATAACCACCGCATGGACGACTATACACCGTATGTCTATGGAACCACGGATTACGGCAATTCATGGAAATCGCTCGCATCCACGCTGCCGGGCGGTCAGACCGTCAACTGTCTCACCGAAGACCCAAGGAACCTGGATGTCCTTTACCTGGGGACGGAGTTCGGGTTGTTTGTAACCCTGGACCGAGGCCAGCACTGGTTGGGCTTGAAGAACAATCTGCCGACGGTGCCGGTCGACGAGATTACGATTCACCCGCGCGCAAACGATATGCTACTGGCCACACATGGGCGCAGTCTCTGGATCCTGGACAACATCGCACCCATCCAGCAAGCGGCCGAAGCGACTAAGACCCAGGCCTATCTGTTCGACCTCAGCCCCGCTATCCAATTCAGCCCGTCGAACGAGCACGCCAATTATCCGGGAGACCGGCGCTTCTGGGGTCAAAATCCGGAGGTGGGTGCCGCCATCAGCTACTATGTGAAGGATGCACCGGAGGACATCCGCATCACGATCCGCGATGCTGCGGGGTCGGTGGCACGCGATCTGTCTCCAGAGGATCTGAAAAATTCCCGGACTACGGGAGTGAACCGCGTCTACTGGGACCTCAGGCATCAGCCTGTGGATGCGGCTCGCGGCCGGTCGGGACCCGGAGGGGGTGGATCGGCCAGCCCGTTCGTCCTGCCTGGCGATTACCGGGTCACCTTGACGGTGTCCGGACGCGAAGCGGAAAGCCGCATGCTGCAGGTGCAGGGTGATCCGCAAATCACCATCAGCGACGCGGATCGCAAAATCCAGCACGACACCGCTCTCATGCTGCACGAGCTTCAGCGTCCGCTGAATGAAGCCAATGCAGCGATCTCCGCAGCCAACGAGCAGGTCCGAGCGGTCCAGGATCTCATAAAGCCTTTGCCGAACGCGCCTGCCCCGGTCACCGAAGCCGCGGAAGCATTGGTGAAGCGTCTCGCCGGGCTCGCACAACAACTGGGAGCCGGGACGCCGTCTGCGGGCGGCCGGGGAGCAGGAGCCGGAGCGCAAGGCCTTCGAGGCCAGTTGACCGCAGTTCGGAGCCAGATCATGGCCTTCACCGCGTTGCCCACCCCGGCGCAGCTCCAGCTCGCGCGCGATAGCCGGGAGGTGCTAGCCGGACTGATCGCGGATCTCAACGACGTGCTGACAACGGCGTTGCCGGCTCTTTATCGAGCGCTTGCCGACAACAAGATCCAGCCTCCTCCCGCGAAGCCGATTCCACCGATCAAAATGACCGCGGTCCCCGGGCAGAGGTGATCGTAAATTGTCGAGGTGGTACTGGATGCGCGCCGGGCGAAACTATGCGCATGGCGATGCCGGTCTTTCGTTGCCGGCGGAGTTTATCTGCCGGCGGATTTTTGGCACTCGCCCGGCAATGAAGAATCCGGGGCGGATTCGATGCCGGCGCCACTCACCACCTTGTTGCGCCCGCTTTGCTTGGCAACGTAAAGACAGCGGTCGGCCTCGCGCAGCAGATGGGCAGCAGTTGCGAAAGGCTGGGCCTGCGACATCGTGGCACATCCGAGAGAGACGGTAATTGGAATCTCGACATTGTCGGCGATCCTTAGCGGATAAGAGGAAACAGCGGTTCGCATCCTCT
>JBGQNR010000002.1:0-94158 GCA_041501225.1 Acidobacteriota bacterium | reverse complement strand
GGGGGCTTTCGAGCCGGGGAATTGCAGTGTTGCGATACACCAAGCGTTCCAGGCAATATGGCGCCAAGAGCGTCGAAGATCTCAATTCGTTTACCGTCAAAGAGGAGACGATTGACGATGCCCGCGCCGCCGTCGCAATGATGGCCGCCATGCCGGAGATCAACGCTAAACGAATCTTCGTCGCAGGTCATAGCCTCGGCGCCTTTGTCGGGCCGAGGATCGCGGCAGGCGACGAACAGGTGGCTGGCCTGATCCTCATGGCCGGAAACACGCGGCCGCTTGAGGATCTCATCGTGGAACAGATACGCTACCTGGCCAAACTGAACGGCGCGATTACGCCTGAGGCACAAAAACAGATTGACGCAGCCGAAGAGGCCGCCAAAGAGTTCAAGAATCCCGACCTGAAGCCGGGTATGTCGGTACACCTTCTGCAGACAACATTGCCCGCAAGCTACGTTCTCGATTTGCGCAATTATGACCCAACGAAAGCCGCTGCCGCGCTGGCGATTCCCATTTATGTGCTGCAGGGCGGCCGCGACTATCAAGTGGGGCTCGCGGACTTCGAGGGATGGGAAAAGGCGCTGGGCAACAAGCCCAACGTAAAATTCAAACTCTATCCTGAGCTGAACCACCCATTCATTGCCGGGACCGGTCCGTCGTCCCCCGCCGAGTACACGAAGCCCGGACACGTGCCCGAGGAGGTAATCGCGGATATTGCCGCGTGGGTGACCGCGCAAGGAGGGACTCCTAAGTAATGTGGACTAGAGATTGGCAGCAATGATCCCTCCGTCGGCATAGAAGTGTTTCTGGAAGATAGGAGGTGGCAGTGCGAACTGTAGCCATCGGTGGGTCCGGCCCGGCGGGACTGGTGGCCGCCAGATTCCTGGCCAAAGAGGGCTTGAACCCTGTCGTGTTCGAGCAAGGCGACCGTATCGGAGGGCAGTGGACCGGCGATCCCCGCTATAGCGGTGTCTGGCCATCCATGCGTACCAATACCAGTCGCGTGATGACTTGCTTCAGTGATCTGCCGCACCGCCCCGACACGGCGGTCTATCCCACCAACCAGGCTATGGGCGCTTACCTACAGCGCTACGCGGAACATTTTGACCTCGTCTTACGGGTGCGGATGAAGACGTGCGTCCAAGAGGTCGACCGGGACCCGGCGGGCCGTGGGTGGGCGGTTCGCTTCTGCGACGCGGAGGGAGTGCAGCGGGAGGAAGTGCATGCCAATTTGATCATCGCCTCGGGTCGCTTTCACAAGCCCGTCATTCCCTCGATCCCGGGCTTGAGTTCATTTTCGGGCCCGGGCGGCGTGGCACACGCATTCAAATACAGGCAACCGGAGCGTTACCGTGGCAGGCGAGTTCTGGTCGCCGGCTGCAGCATCAGCGCTCTGGAGATCGCGAGCGATCTGGCGATGCTTGGCGCTGCCCGCGTCATCTCTACTCATCGGCGTCAGCGTTACGTGCTGCCAAAACTGCTCACGGGCGTGCCCGGCGAACACATCATCTTCACGCGGTTTGCGGCCCTCGCTGAAGAAACATTTCCGAAAGAGGCGATGGCCAAAGGGCTGCGGGAGTTCATCCTGCGGACGAGCGGCAGTCCTGAACAGTTCGGCGCGCCCAAACCTGCCGACGACGTTTTGGAAGCCGGTATCACCCAGTGCCAGATTATCTGCCGCTGGTCGCCGAAGGCCGTATCCATGTCAGACCCTGGATCCGTGAGATCGAAGGGCAAACGGTGCGATTCGCCGATGGCAGCGAGGAAGAGGCCGATGCCATGATCTTCGGCACAGGCTACGAATTGGACTTGCCTTTCCTGAGCAGCGAAATGAGGCGTAAACTTGATGTGGATGCCCGTCACATGGATCTCTATAAGTTCACGTTCCATCCTGAATTGGCTGGTCTGGCGTTTGCTGGGATGTTCGACCTGACAGGCCCCAACTTCACGGTGCTCGAGTTGCAGGCGCGCTGGGTGGCCTATGTTTGGAGTGGCAACCGGCCCGGGCCTTCTGGCGAAGAGATGAAGGCGGGCATTGCCGCCTACCGCGCGCGTCGCGGCAGCCCACAGCAAACGCCCATGCAATGCGCGGCCTTGATGTTCGCCCGCGCAGCCGGCGTTGAAACCGAATTGGAACGCTGGCCCGAGCTGGCTCGTGCTCTGCTGTTCGGGCCGCTCGCGCCGGTATCGTTCCGCATGAGCGGACACGATTCTCTGCCTGAGGCTCCCAGGCGCGTTGCACAGGATGCGCTGGCCTTCGGAGCGGTGCCGACTTCGACGTTCACACCCGAGCAGCGAACGCAACTTCAGCGTCTGGCTGCGGCGCGGGGCGATGCCGCATTTACTCAGTTTGTGGAGCGGCTGATCAAGGCCGTCAGTCTTTGAGCTGTTCGATCCGGGGCGATCTGAAAGGCAGCCTCGATTGGAGGGATCGCTTCGTTTGCCATGATGCGCACAAATGCGGAACCTGTGCCCTCATTTATATTATGATGAGGGTCGCACAAGGAAAATTACCTTACTCGCGGAGAAGATTCCATGAAGCTTACAGCAAAGAGAATTCCGGATGAGTTTATCCGAGCTATCCCCAGAGGCTTTCGGCTCATTAAAAAGCAGGATCATGATTTTCTTCTGGTGGAATCTCTGTTCTGTCCCCATGGTCACAACCTGATTATCGACAGTGTCCGGATTCACGATGAAGCCTCTATTAAACTGAAGATCGTCATTAATAATGAATCGGGTCTTCTCTTTGTCGATGCGTTCTGGGGCAGTCACAGCAAACTGTTCAGTTTTATTCCCAAGATCTCCGGGAAAGACGCGGTATTCGCCGAAACCTATTGTCCCTACTGCGACGCGGCGCTGACCGAGCGTTACGCATGCACTCTAAAAGGGTGCGGGTCGGACAGGAGCGTACTGCTCATGCTCCCGGGCGGCAAAAACAAGATTCATGTGTGTGCAAAACTGGGCTGTCCCGGCCACGTGCTTGACATTGTGGATATGTCCCAAAAGCTGGTTCGATCGGTCAGCGTGATCAATTACTTCGGCGCCGGCAGCGACGATCTGTTCCACTAAATAAGCCGTGACCGAGGGCAGCGCCGCCTTTCGGCTTGCCCCCGGCTACTCTCCCAGCGTCACTCCGGGACGCCCGGTGTTGAGACAGTCTCGGCAGCTGAGGCCTGAATCTGGTAATTTCGCGGCTCGGGCGCCGGCCGGCGGACGGCGCCCACTTCGGCGACATGTTGTGAAAAGGAGGGAGGAGATTATGACTACCGGTGACATTACCAACCCTGCTTTTGAGGAGGATTCCTCTGTCGGCGCTTTGGGCCGAAGGGATTTTATTAGACTCCTCGGGCCCGGCCTGTATCTTTTCTTCTCGATCGAGGAGGCCTTCCCGTTCGACCAGGAAGGGGGCGGAGGCCGCGGATATCCTGCCGACTTCAACGCCTACCTGAGGATCGCTGAGGATGGCCGCGTCACTTGCTTTACGGGCAAGATTGAGATGGGCCAGGGCATCATCGCCGCCTTGGCGCAGATGCTTGCCGAGGAACTCGAGGTTTCCTACAACTCCGTGAGCGTGGTCTTGGGCGATACCAGGCTCTGCCCGTGGGACGGCGGCACCAACGGCTCCCGCAGCGTGAAGTACTTCGGCCCGGCGCTGAGAGCTGCCGGCGCGGAAGCTCGCGAGGTGCTAATCCAGATGGCGGCCGAGCAGCTCCAGGTGCCGCGGGATCGTCTGACGGTAAAGGATGGAGTCGTCAGCGATCGTACCAATGCCGCAAAGAAAATAAGCTATGGCGCATTAGCCAAAGGTAAAACGATCGAGAGGCATCTCGAACAGAAACCCGCCCTCAAGGCGCCTGCCGCCTTTACCGTGTGCGGAAAATCCCTGCCGCGCGTCGATGCACCGGAAAAGGTCACAGGCAAAGCGAAATACGCCGGCGATATCCGTCTGCCCGGCATGCTGTATGGACGGGTGCTGAAACCGCCGGCCCACGGAGCCAAGCTGAAAAAGGTGGATGTCTCCGCAGCGAAGGCGATAGACGGAGCTCGCATATTGCAGGAGGGGGATTTTGTTGCCGTGGTGCACCCGCTGCCCGATGGTGCGGAGAAGGCGCTTTCCCTGATCAAGGCTGAGTACGATCTGCCGGAAGCGAAGGTGGATGAAAAAACGATTCACGAGCACCTGCTCAATATCCCGCCGCGGGAGACTGTCGTTGAAAACAGGGGGGACCTGTCCAAAGGCAGAGAGCTCTCGGTTCTGAAATTCGAGGAGAGCTATTACACGCCGTATGTTGCCCATGCGCCCATGGAGACGCACACCGCGGTCGCCCAGGTGGAAGGAGACAGCGCAACTCTCTGGATTGGCACCCAGCGACCGTTTGGTGCGCAGGATGAAATTGCAAAGCTGCTGGGGCTCTCGCCCAGCAAGGTCAGGGTGATCACGCCTTATGTGGGCGGAGGTTATGGCGGGAAAAGCCAGATCGGACAGGCGGTGCAAGCCGCACGTTTATCAAAAATGACCGGGAGTCCCGTCCAGGTTTTTTATACGCGTGAAGAGGAGTTCTTTTACGACACTTTCATGCCGGCAGCGATCGTCAAGATTTCCTCCGGCCTCAATGCATCCAATCAGATTGTCTTTTGGGATTATCGAGTCCTATTTGCCGGCGAGAGAAGCTCGCAGAATTACTATGACGTTCCCCACGTACGAACGGCATCAAGCGGCGGATTTTCCGGCGGCAGCGGCAGCCCTCATCCATTCGGCACCGGCGCCTGGCGCGGGCCCGGCAGCAATACGAATATCTTTGCCCGGGAGTCCCACATGGATGTCATGGCGGCAAGGGCCGGCATGGACCCCATGGAGTTCCGTCTCAAAAATCTCGTGGACAAAAGGATGATACGCGTCATAACCGCTGCCGGCGAGAAATTCGGCTGGAAGCCTGCCAAAGCGCCCAGCGGGAGGGGGTTTGGCATGGTCTGTTTTGACTACCTGGGAACTTACGTGGCCGCGATGGCCGAAGTCAAGGTCGACAAGAGCAGCGGCAAGATTCAGGTCGTTCGTGTGGTTCATGCGCAGGATATGGGTCCGGTGATCAATCCCGAAGGGGCGCGGATGCAGATTGAAGGAGGGATCACTATGGGGCTGGGATACTGCCTATCCGAGGAAATTCATTTCAACGGCGGCGAGATCAAAAACCTGAACTTCGACGATTACGTGATTACCCATTTCTCGTGGGTGCCCAGCATCGAAGCCGTGCTGATCGACAACCCTGATATGCCTCCATCGGGAGGCGGAGAACCTCCCATCGTCGGCATGGGCGCCCTGATCGCCAACGCCCTCTTCGATGCGACGCGAGTGCGGCTGAATCGGCTGCCGCTTACTCCCGAGCGTATCAAGGCAAAGCTCTGAGCAGGATTCTTCTGCGGCGCCACCAAGACAGCAATCCCAGCTCAGGAAGATGGCGCCTTATCGCTGTTGCATCCGGGGCCTTCCTCTCGAATGTCTGCGCTGGAATGCAGAATGGCACGGAGGAAAGGCGACAGGGTTGCTGTATAATGCTGCCGATTTCTATTCCCGATTGGTACCTGCAGGCAACTTCCGTGTGGGAGGGTGAGATTCATTGATCGGCAGGAAGCTTGGTCACTATCAGATTGTCGAAAAGATCGGCGCGGGCGGGATGGGAGTAGTTTATAAAGCTCGAGACCTCCACCTGGAACGCTTTGCCGCACTGAAAATCCTGCCTCCGGAAATGGTCGCTTCACCTGATCGCAAACTGCGCTTCGTGCAGGAAGCAAAGGCCGCGTCGGCGCTCAACCACCCCAACATTATCACCATCTACGATATCTCCCAGGAAGGCGGGATAGACTTCATCGCCATGGAGTATGTGGAAGGTGAAACGCTTGCGCAAATGATCGCAGGTAAGAGTCTGCCTTTGAATGACGCGCTTGCCTACGCCGTCCAGATTGCTGAAGCAATTGCCAAAGCCCATGCCGTCGGCATTGTCCACCGGGACTTGAAGCCAGGGAATATCATGATCACGCACGCAGGGCTGGTAAAGGTGCTGGACTTCGGTCTGGCTAAGCTGGCTGAAAGTCCGCAAAACGGCGCATCGGGCCTTACTCGATCTATGGAGCCTTCGACCGACGCGGGTACGGTCCTGGGAACGGTGGCTTACATGTCGCCTGAGCAGGCTGAGGGCAGGAAGGTTGACGCGCGGTCGGATATCTTCTCGCTGGGATCCCTGCTTTATGAAATGATGACAGGTCGAAGCGCGTTTGTCGGCGGCACTTCAATTTCCATTCTGGATGCCATCCTGCACAAAGATCCCATCCCGCCGGTGCGGCTGAATCCCGATTGTCCTCCAGGACTGGAGCTTATTATTCACAAGGCTCTCGAGAAAGACCGGGAGCTGCGCTATCAAACCGCTTTCGATCTCGCCGCGGATCTGAAGCGACTGAAGCGGGATTTCGAGTCGGGGCCCTCAGGAGGCACTCGTCCGGAACGGCAGGCGCTTGCGTTCGGACCGCATCGGAGGACGAGATCGAAAGGCAGCAAAGGGGTCGATCAACTGGCGGTTCTGCCGTTCGAAAACACCAGTGCCGATCCCGATATGGAGTACCTCAGCGACGGCATTACCGAAAGCCTGATCAACAATCTCTCGCAGCTGCCGCGATTGCAGGTAATGGCACGCAGCACTGTTTTCCGCTTTAAGGGACAGACAGATCCTGTGGCGGCAGCACGCCAGCTCAATGTCCGTGCTGTACTGACCGGAAAGGTCATGCAGCATCGCGACACCTTGATCGTCTCAGTTGAGCTGGTGGATGCAGGCAGCGGCTCGCAATTGTGGGGGGAGCGGTATCAGCGAAAGGTCGCCGACATCTTTGAAGTGCAGGACACGATCTCGCGCGAGATTACCAACAGACTGCAGGTGCGCTTGACCTCGGAGCAAAAGAAACGGCTTGCGAAAAGGCCCACAGTTAACATGGAAGCGTATCAGCTGTACCTGAAAGGACGGTATTTTGGCAACCAGTGGACTGCGGAAGGGTATCGGAAGAGCATCGAATACTTCCGACGAGCGCTGCAGGCCGATCCTGATTATGCACTCGCCTATGCCGGGTTGGCCGATGCCTACTCCTCGCTGACATCCGTCGAGTTGGTTGGGTTATCTCCCATGGAACAGGTGCCAAGAGCAAAGGAAGCCGCTTTGAAGGCCCTGCAGCTTGACGACTCGCTTGCGGAGGCACACACGTCCCTGGCGGAGGTCAAGCTCTCGTATGAATGGGACTGGGCCGCCGCGGAACAGGAGTTCAGGAAGGCGGTCGAGCTGAACCCAAGCTCGACCAACGCATACCATCGATACTCACATCTTCTGGTGGCACTGGGCAGAATGGATGAATCCCTCACCGTCAGCCTGCGGGCCTTGGAACTGGACCCTTTGGATGCAGAAATGGGGGTTCATCTAGCCTGGCATTACTACAATGCTCGCCAATACGACAAGTCCATCGAAGCATGCCGCGCAACGATTGCAGTCGATCCGAACTTTCACGAGATCTATTGGTTCCTCGGGCTGGCATGTGAGGCCAAAACGATGTACGAAGATGCCACCGC
Organism: Acidobacteriota bacterium; assembly: GCA_041501225.1. Taxonomy (GTDB): domain Bacteria; phylum Acidobacteriota; class UBA6911; order UBA6911; family UBA6911; genus JAFNAG01. The sequence continues at coordinate 86,555 of JBGQNR010000002.1, read as the reverse complement.
GGCTCTGCAGAAAGCCCTTGAGCTATCGGGTGGCTCGACTGTCGAGCTGGCGGCCCTCGGTCACGTTTACGGGCAGGCGGGCGAAAAGGTCAAGGCCGAACATATCCTCGACGAACTGGTGAAACTTTCACAGAAACAACACGTATCCGGTCTCAACTTCGCGCTCGTCTATACCGGGTTGGGAAAAACAGATTCGGCGATAGCATGCCTCGAAAAGGGGTGTCAGGAACGGGCAAACTGGATGCCTTATATCGGGGTGGATCCAAGATTCGATGCCCTGCGACACGAGCCGCGTTTTCAGGATCTGCTGCGGAAAATGAACCTACCTTGCTAAAATGTAGGACCTTTGTCTGTTCCCAGTAGCTAGATCGTCGAAGACAGGGCAATGAGAACAATTCGCTGCACATTATGCTTGGCTTTCATAGCTCTTTCGGCAATATCCTTTGCCATTCCAGCCGCAGCTTGGGCGCCTGCGAGTGCGCGAAAATCGACCCGGCCTAGATCCCGCAGCAGCTGGCTGCAGCGGGATCAGGAACCTGCCAGAAGCAATTTCAGGATGAAAGTCACGGTGGATCTGGCCGCGATCAATGCCATCGTGCGCGACAAATGGGGAGCCTGCGGCAGGCAGTGCAAGATGGCCGTGCGTATTACGTTCTCGCCTATATCTCTTCGAATCCTCTTCGGGATGGCAAGTTCCGTGAGATCAGAGTCGAGGTCAATGGCAAGCCGTTGAACGTTCGGAGCAAACCGGGATATTGGGCTCCCAATAAATAACAGAGTTTCCACCCGCAATGCTGGAAGATCGCGCTCCTTCCCTGGGGTATCGCCGTGTCACCGCTTCTTGACCCGGATTCCAGGGTCATGCCGAAAATTGGGAAAGGGAGGGTCATAGACGGATTCAGCGTTTCTCTTTGGGAGCGAGGTAGCCCTTCTTCGTTCTGGCGACGAGCCCGGGGCGGCGAACCTTCACTTCCACGTTGCGGAATTTGCCGTCGCGCTTGGTGTTGGTCGAATAATAGGCGATGCTGTACTGGCTCGCCAGTTCGCGCGCAATTTCCTCGAAGGCGGGTCCCAGATCCTCCATCTTGAGCGCGTCATACAACACTCCCCCGCTATATTCAGCCAGTTGGGTGAGATAGAGCCGGCCCTGCATGTATTCCGAGGAGGAAGAACCCGGCGGACGAGAACCCGGCGACACGACGATGGGTGGAATGGGGAGCGGGAAGCCTCCCACCGTGCCGCCCGATCGCCGGCCCATCTCCATGTCACTTTCTGTGTTGAAATAGATGGAGTAGATGGTCGCCTGCGACTCTTTCGCCAGATCGATCGTCTCCTTGCTGGATGCCCGGCGGCTGGCGGTATCGACACCGTCCGTGAAAATCACGAGCGCCTTGCGTTCCTTGACCGGCTTCAAAACATCCTGGAGTCCAAGCCAGACCGCTTCATACAGCGCCGTCCAGCCATCCGAACGGGTCTCCTTGATTCCGTACGCATTGCGCTTCCGGTCGATGCTGAAATCCTCGAGCAGGGTCACATCATCCGCAAAGGACATGATGGCCACCGAGTCGTCCGGGTGCAGCAGGTTTACGAAGCGGATCGCCTCGTCTTGAACGCGCGCCAATTTCCTCTGCATGCTGCCACTGCAGTCGAGCGCAAGGACAATGGTGACAGGTTCATCGGTGGACGAGAATCCTTCGATTTTCTGCGGGACTTTGTCCTCATATACTTCGAAATCCCCTTTCTCAAGATCCGTGATCCGCCTGCCGTCGCGAGTAGTTACCACCACCGGCAGAGAAACCATCTCGACCTGAACCTGGATGGTCTGGACATCTCCCTTTTTGGGCGGCGGATTCTGGCCGGATGCGGACCAGAGCAGCATCCCCATCGGGAGAAACAGCAATAGCAGAAAAACTCGTTTCCTAGCGCTCATAATCTCTCTCGACCCGACACCTCAAAGCATACAACACGCTAGCGCCGAGTGCCCCCTTATTATGGATGCAGACGGCAAGGAAATGGATCAGTAATCCGCTGAACAAATAGCGTTAGGCAGGCATATTCTCTTCGGCAGCAGGGGGCGCCCGGATGATTACGCGGATGCCCCTCGCATCCGATAGGCGGGCTGGCTCCGGGAGTGAATGTGGCCGCGGACCTCTCGGCCAGCGGCCACAGTGACTATCCGGCTGGTGAAGCCGGTGGGATTAGAAGGTGAACCTCAGCGCGAATTGCACGATGCGCGGATCGTAGGTGCTGCTGATCATCCCGAATGAGCTGCTGTTGATGTAGGTATCCGGAAAGCTCAATGAGTTTGGACGTCCGCAGCGGAAACTTGTTTTCGCTTTTGGTCTCACATGCTGCTACTTCTTGATGATCAGGATGCTCCCTTGGTTTTCAAGCGCCTGGTAATACTCAGCTACCGCGGCAATGCCGGGGCCGCCACATTCTGCCGTAACGAGAGCGGCAATTTCGTATATGCTGCGTTTGCCGTCGATGAAATTATCGAGTTCTGTGGAGGCATTCGGAAACTTGAAAATGTCATGGGTCCTCGGCAGGTTCGGCCTGAGTTGCGCATCCATCTGTTCGACAAGCCCTTTGGCCTTCCGTTCCGGAATCATCACTCCGTACCGTTTTTTTTCGTCGGCGAAGGTCGGAGCGGCGCTGGTTATGCCGAATTGACGAGACTTCGATCCGTACCACGAGTTCAGCGACTGCAATAGGGCGGCCTTTTCCTTGTCCAGGCTGCTCGCCTCAGTCCTGACCATTTCTTTCGCAGCGCTCCCCCTGACAAACAGGGTAATTAAATTGATGTTCTCTATCTCGTGCAGATAGGCGCCTTCGATCTTTAGAACAGCGGTCTTGCAGGCGTTTTCAAGCGAGTCCTTGTTGGCGGCCTCCAGAAGGCGATACGCCTGGGCGGCGGCATCCGCAATCCTCCTTCGTCCGTTGGCGGCAGCCATGGAGACGTAGGGACCCGACTCCGCATCCCCGGCCGAGGAAGCCGAGATGAGTGACGAGGCGGCGATAAAGGCCACCCGCTTAAGCTGCGTCGCGTCGCTCTTGTCGGGCGAATCCATGCTCGCATGGTAGAAATCGTCGGGCCAGCATTCGAAATACACGGTCGGCACCCGGACGACACCGTTGCTCAGAACGGTGTTGTCGCTGCCGGTGTCGTAGCCCATGACCTTGAACAGGAACGGCATCTGGCTCCCGTTTGGAGAGGTTATCTTCAGATTGAATTTGCCATAGGTCTCCGCATGGGCATCGTTGTTCATGGCGACAACCAGTTCGGCGAATTCCTGCACAACATCGTTGAAGACGCTCGGAACCGACCATGGTGTTTGGCTTGTGATGAACCAGGATCGTGCCTTCACGAGGTCCTCGCCCACCATGTCCATGTTGATGCCGGCAATCATCTTGCGAACTTCGTCCGGATGCTTCCGAATATAGGCGCGCGTCCCGCTGATCTCGGGCACCCAGAGGAATCGAATGCTCCGCGTCGGGTGAGGGATTACCCCCCGTTTGATCAATTCCAATACGGTCCTTCCCGCTTCCATAATGCAGACGGAACCGCTGTAATTATCATTGGCGCCTTGTTTGGCGTAGCCTTCGTACAGGTGGGCCACCACGAGGAGTTCCTGCCCGTCTTTTTCCGTGCCCGGAATCAGCGCCGTAACGGCCTCCGATTTCGCAGGATATTGTTTGGCCTGCACCTCGGCGCGTGCAGTGATCTTGTCGCCGCGCTTAAGGCGTGCCACAAGGTCTTTACCCTTGGGAGAGTAAAGATTGAAGCCGAAGCCGCTCTTGCCTTCACCCAGGCGCGGCACAGAATTCCACAAGACCATGTTCGGATATTGATCGGGATATCTCGTGTCGAAGGCACAGGCGCCTGCGGCACCCAGCCGGCCCACCGCCATGCTGTAACTGCTCCCCAAGGATCCTTCCGAAATCACGATTTTGCCGGCGACGTCGATCCCTTTATAGCTCTCTTCCCTCCCGCCGTTGGGAACGTAAACGAGTTCGGTCGTGACGTCCGCAGTAGACGATCCGCGGGCAAGCATCGCGGCGGTTTCTTCGATGTCGGCGAGCTTTTCCATGGTGGGAGACAACATTGTGAGCCGCCCCTTGACTGCGGCCCACTGAGTCCCCGACGCCTCGAATTGCTCGACATGGGTATCCGAGAAGCCATACTCCTTAAGCTTGTTCACAAGGTACTCCGTCTCCCAGAAGAGGCCTGTGTATTCTTTCTCGGCACGGACACGCTCGAAGGGCCCGAGCATGATCTCGTTGTGAAGAGCGATCTCTCCGGAAGCCTCTGCGATGGCCGCCTGAACCGTTTTGTCGGGGAGCAGGAGGGTCGTTTGAGCAGGTGAGTACTGCAAAGACCACATCAGGAGTGGCAGAGCCGCAGCCACGAGTCCAACAGCCTTTGATATACCGCGCATGTTCAGTTTCTCCTTCCGACTCTGGATGATTTGGCGATTTTTGTGGTCTGCCCGCACCGTCTGAGCGGCTTACTGATTCTTATAGATGACGCCCCCCTTCATGACAAATCGCACGTTACGCGCGGCTTTGATGTCCTGCGTCGGGTCGCCATTCACTGCAATCAGGTCGGCATAGAGGTTGGGACGGATTCGACCCAACTGGTCCTGCATGCGGATGATTTTAGCATTCACAGCCGTTGCCGCCAGCAGAGCCTGCGTCGGAGTCATGCCTGCGCGCACCATCCACTCCAGTTCCCGGTAATTGTCTCCGTGCGCAAAGACGCCGACATCGCTCCCCAGCCCGATCGTGACTCCCGCATCCATCGCCAGCTTGAATGCACCCAAGGCCTGCTGCATGCCCGCCGTCAGTGGCCCGCCCTGCTTGTATCCCTGAAAATACTCTCCGTAGGCTTCCTCTGCCGTCAGGGTGGGGAGAAACGCCGTACCGCGCTGCGCCATCAAGCGGAAGACCTCTTCCGTGCCGCCATACCCATGTTCGATGGAATCCACTCCCGCCACGGTCGCACGGCGCATTCCCTCGGCCGTAGTGGCATGGGCAGAAACCGGCCGGCCGGCGCTGCGTGCTTCCGCCACCAGCGTGCGCAATTCGTCCTCGCTGAAAGTCGGGACGGTTCCGCTCACACCATGCCGATAATCGGCATATACCTTGACCCAATCGGCTCCGTGTCCGACTTGTTCGCGCACAGCCTTGATCATTTCGGCCTGGCCGCTCACCTCCTGGCCGCCCTTGGGCAAGACGAGATCCGGAGCGAAGCCGGCGGGCCCCGGCCCGTAACTTGCGGTGGCGACAATCGCGAGCGTTGCCACCAGCAAGCGCGGCCCCGGGATCTTGCCTTCGCGGATGGCGCGCTGCACGGAAACATCTGCGTAACCAGCCCCTTCCGTGCCGAGATCGCGCAACAGAGTGAATCCTGCCATCAGCGTCCTTTCGCAGTGGATCACCGCTTCGATGGTCCGATAGGCAGGAGGCTCCGTGAGCACCTGGTCGTTCCACAACGTTTCATTGTAGGGGTGGAGGAAAACATGCGAGTGGATGTCCATCAGGCCCGGAAGCAGCGTCGTGCCGGGTAATTCGATCGTCTTTGTTCCCTCAGGCACCTGCACCTGGGCGGGGAGCCCAACCGCCGCGATCCGGTCTCCGCGTACAAGCACAACCCAGCCCTCGTGGGTTTTGCCGTCCTCAGCGTCGAACACGCGTGCGGGCTTGAGGAGCTGGACCGCCGCGCCCTGGGCTGCACCCTGGCCGCCGCCCCTTCTGCCCTGCGCGTTTGCGAGCGTAGGGGAGACGACAAGCACGGTGACCAAGGCGATTATGCCATACGTGATCGCGCGGATTCGGTTACTCTGCTTCGGTTTCATGGAGCTCCTTTCTGCGGAGTGCCGGGAATCGTATAGAGTCCCCTCTCTTGCGGTTCTGCAAACTTCTTTGCCGTTCTGTGTAATTATCCGCGCCGGCTGGCGGTAATCCAAACGCTTCCGGTATCAAAATCCCCGTTCGCAGATATTCGCGGCGGGTCGTTATTTAGATCCGTCCTCATGCTGGTGATATCATATTCTTATAGGTCTCGGCAAACGAAGTCCAGCAGCTAAGGGATGCGATCCGTCCCGTTCCAATAAGAGCCGCGCGATATCGTGCCATGGCATTTTATCGTTAGGGGCTATTGAAATTGACTGATGACTGCCTTGCGAACCCTGCCGCCGCGGGCTCGACAGGGTCAATCATTCACTTATATCGACGACTCGTCGCTCGATCAGGGAATAATGGCGAAATCTGCGCGGCATGTGCGAGCCGATGGACCCGATCACAACCACGGTAATCAGGATGGGCACTCGCGCATCCCACAGCCACAGCATCGAGCACAATAGCAGGATCTTGACCACGACCAGCGCGCCGCGTCCTTCGCACCAATAGCGCCAACTGGGATAAGCTTCGATCATCATCAAGACCATGCCCGTAATGATGGTCAAATAGATCCAGGGGAGGAGACGGTTCGGTTCAATCCCGAAAACATGCCCCCCGACCAGGATGCCGGCTACGCCAATGTGTGCAGTGCGCAGAACGATATTGCAAAGCCGGGTCAATGGCACAGCGTGGGATGAGTTCTGGGATGGCTGCTCCCGCATCGCGATTCTCCAGGATCCGCCAAACCGCACGGCAATGGGGAAGTCTACAGCATTCTCCGTCCAGGACCGGGAGAAAAATGGCCGAACTCCAAACGCGATAAGTCATACAGACGAAGGACTCCCCGGGAGATCAAAGAAAATCCCGTCACGCAGCAGATGAAGGACAGCCTGATCGGCATGCTGAACTTCTCCTGGTTCGATAAGAGACGGGGCTGCATCCGACTCGTGCAGGCGGAGCGCGGCGGTATGGGCATTGTGTTACGGGGCAAGCAGATTCGCGACGAGATGGGTATCGATCCTACCGGCAGGAGCGTGGAAGAGAATTTTACAATAGAGCTTGCGTTCCCGATGGCGCAAACCTTCAGGTCGTCCACCTCATGAGCGGCGGTTAAGTTCCTCAGTTCGGCTTTCTGGCAGGGCGGAGATTCTTGCAGCGTTTGGTTCCAGTGCCTTGCGGAATCTGGCAGGCGCGCATGAACTGATACCCCAGCATGGCCAAATGATAGATCCGGACCGGATCCATGCCCTTGACCTCGGAGGGCATTCCCCATCCAGGAGCCTCATCCTCCAGGCGATAGAAGAGGAGATTTAGCCGCTCCAGGTTGTCGAGAATGGCCATAAAATCTCTCAAGTCGCCGGGGATGTTCCTGAGGGCCTGCTCGCGCGTTTCAGTTGGACGTCCCAGGCCGAGTTTCAGGTATTTGATCAACAGGTCTACGTCGGTTCCGAGAACGACACTCTGGGCGGCAGAAAATTCCAGGGAGTCGGGATCGATTCCATATGATTGCTCGAGTAAGTCGAACAAGCTGAGAAGAAATGTCGCCTCCACCGGAGAGAGTTGTCTGAGAGTTTCGATAAAAACAGGAGTGATGGTTAACCCATCTTCGAGCATTGCCGCGTTGGCGAGCAGGGCTGCCCAAACGCTGTGCAGTGGTTCATTGTCTTCGACAGCGGCATAGTCAAGTATCGGCAGCAATATCATTGGGGAAACCGCGCCGACTTGCCGGCCGCACTTCTGAATCATACGCAGGGTCTTCTCGATCAACCGCACCTGGCGTGCCGCACGGTAAGGGCGGCGCTCAGAGCGGATCATCTCGCTCACTTCCCCGGCTGCGGGTCCAGCCAGGTTTTGGATGTTTCTAGCCAGTGCTTTAGGGATCTCGCCCATTTACTTTTTGGCAGCGATCGCGTCCCGCTCAATCTTGATGTTTACCCCGAAAAGCCCGGAATTTCCGAGCTTTCCTGTGAGAGTGCAGTCATTGATGCCAAGGTAGAGCTTCCCTTCCTTGCCCGAGAAGGTAATGTTTGATCCCAGCTTGAAAACCTCATTATTGATCTTGGCGATCAGGCAAGCGTGATTCTCATTAGGGAGGGGATCTGCGCAGGCCGCATAGTCCTCCGGCCGAAGGGATTTATAGTCGCCATCCAAACCATTCGATCCCACGGATGAATCTGACCGCTCATTGAAGTAGATCCTCCCGCTCGCCTTGGCGGTCACCCGATCCCCCCGTTTCAGCACGAATCCCGTATCCGTCCAGTCCTTGTTCCCGGGTACGACAAAAACTTTCTGCTCCTGCTGGGGCGGCGTCGCGGTCTGAGCTGCAAGATGGCAGGTCAGAATCGTCATCGCAATGGTCGGCATGATTAATGCTCGTTTCATTATTAAACCCTCTCCTCAGGATATCGGATCCTATTCATGCCATTTTTCTCCACAGCATGCTCCGATGAACATAAAAACGGAAAGATTGCGGTGCTCGTGCCTGATCCAGATCCTACTACTATCGCAGGCACCCGCCGAGGGCACAAGTTCTGCCAATCGATGCCAACCCGCACGTGCCTGCGCGCAACCCATTTCGCGGCTAAATACTACTATACTGCGGAAGCCTATTTCCATAGGTTGGTAGCTGCGAATGGAACTTCTTCGACCCTCGTTGCGTATAAGAGCAGAAGAACAAATGGGCGGCTATACCGACTGCCCTTGTTCGCGGGTATGGGCAGCGTGCCAGGGGTGAATGAACGAGTCGAGGAGGTTCCGATGTCCTTTTTAAAAAGGCTCTTCCGGTGGAATCGCAATCCAAAGGCTCCCAGGGTCCGGATCTGCGTTGAATGCGGGATGCCCGTTGGCGAGCATAAAGGGTGGTGCTCGATCTATCGAGCCATGGGTGAGCGGCCGGCCCTGGCGCGAACAGAAAAGTAGCCCGTGGTGGGGGCCGCACGACGCTCAGATGTTAGAATTATTAGGTTTCAAGCCCTGCACGGCGAGGCTGTCTCAAAACTCATGCGCCCGAGGATATGCCAGCGTTTTCAGCGAGAGTAACGATGACCCGCACACCGGGACCATGGTGTACGATCCAGATGTGCCCAAAGTGCCGGCCGTCGCCATTTCCACACGCGCCGCGGACCGGCTGGGCCAACTGTTGAAGCAGGATCCCGATACACGATTCTATGTGAAGACGTCATGCCAGACGCTGCCGCCGATCACCTCCCACAATGTCCTCGGCGAAATCCGGGGCACCGAAAAGCCGGAGGAGGTTATTGTCGTCGGCGGACACCTGGACAGCTGGGACCTCAGCGTGGGTGCGCATGATGATGGGGCAGGTTGCGCCCAATCTGTCGAGGCGTTGCGGCTGATCCGGGCACTGGGACTGAAGCCCCGGAGAACCCTCCGCGTGGTCTTGTACATGGATGAGGAAAACGGGGGCACGGGCGGCCGCGATTATGCGCGATCAGAGAATCGTAAAAATGAACGGCATTTGGCTGCCGTGGAATCGGATCGAGGCGGATTCCTCCCGCTCGGCATCGGGATTGGCGCAAAGGGTGCGGTATTTGAAAAGATTAAGGCGTGGGAGCCGCTCTTCCGCATCATGGGTTTGAACTGGATCAGGGCGGGAGGCGGCGGTGTGGATATATCCCCCCTCTCCGATCTCGGCGCCGTGCTCTTGAGCCTGGTGCCGGACGCGCAACGATATTTCGAGGTGCACCATTCAGGCCTGGACACGCTTGCCAGAGTCAATGCACGGGAATTGGAGCTGGGCGCCACAGCGCTGGCGCTCCTCGTCTATCTCCTCGCGCAGGAAGGTGTATAACCAGGGCACCTGAATACAAAAATGCCCGGGGCCGGCGGGATATGATTCCCGCCGGCCCCGGGCATGGCTGTTTTGGATTTATGCCGGTCAGATCCATTATAATGACGGGCAGACTGCTGACGAAGCAGCGCCCAGAAACTCCTGCTCAGGGAATTCGTAACAATAATATATATAGAATTCCCAGGAGGGAGCCTTGAATCCACAAACTCGATTCTCAATTCTTCCAAATTTGCTTCTGCTCCTGGTTGCGTCGCAGGTTGCCTGTCCCGCCTGGCACGGGGTGCGCAACTCCCAGGCTCCTGCACCCCAGTTCACTCGGCTGGAACCTGTGATCGAGGAAGAATGGATCCATGCCCATGATCAACCCGATGAGGCCCGCCAATACTATCTGATGAAGCGGAACGGCCCAGATGGGAATCCAGTGGATATGGTCGGCGAATACCGCAAAGCCATCGAGCGCATCGATCGCATGCCACGTTACTCGACCCGCGCAGGAAGGTCTATGCCCGCGCTCGCCGACGCCCGCCGTTCCCAAGGAGCCCATCCGCTAGGCCAGACCGATCTGCTCACAACCTGGGAATCCGTCGGGCCTGGCAACATCGGGGGAAGAACGAGGGCGCTCCTGATCGATCCAGATCAATACCAGATTATGTATGCCGCCGGAGTTTCCGGGGGCATCTGGAAAACGGAGAATGGCGGCGACACGTGGCATTTATTAAGCGACCTTCTCCCCAACATAGCCGTCAACTCGATGGCCATGGATCCAGTGGATCATAGAATCATCTATGCCGGAACCGGCGAAGGGTATTTCCGCGAGGTTGTGCGCGGCACCGGATTGCCCTTGCGAGGCGAAGGCATCCTGAAAAGCGAGGACGGTGGCGAGAGCTGGGCGCGCCTGCCGAGCACCTTCACCTCCGACTTCTACTGGGTCAACGACATCGTGATCAGTCACAGTGACACGCGCAGAATATACGCGGCTACCCGCACGGGAGTGTGGCGATCAGCCGATGCCGGTCGGAACTGGAGTCGCATCCTGAATGCGGAAGATGTGAACGGCGGTTGCCTGGACCTGGCGCTGCGCGTCGATCGTTCCAATGATTACCTTTTTGCATCCTGCGGTACATTTCAGCAAGCCACCGTGTACGCCAATGCACAGGCCGAACTCGATGGGCCTTGGATTCCCGTGCTTTCGGAATATGGCATGGGCCGGACCTCGCTTGCGATCGCGCCATCTAATCCAGACATCATCTATGCTCTTTCAGCAAGTTATGTGCCAGGGCCCAACGGATGGTTCGACGGGGGGCTGCATGCCGTTTTTCGCTCGGACCAGGGTGGAGCCGCCGGCACATGGAGGGCGACGGTCCGCAACACGAATTCGACCAAGCTCAATACGCTCTTGTTGACCAATCCGCTTGCCGCCAGCTATCGCATCTGCGGGCTGACATCCAGTGACAGTTATTCGACCTTGGGATGGTACACCAACGTTATCGCGGTCGACCCGGTCAATCCGGAAATCGTCTTTGCGGGCGGAGTGGATCTGTTTCGCTCGGATGACGGCGGCAGCAATTGGGGACCCATAAGTTTCTGGGCCGAGTCGCCACCTTCGGCTCACGCGGATCAACACGTGATCGTGTTCCAGCCCGGCTACAATGGAACCGGCAATCAGACTTTGTATGTGGGCGGCGACGGCGGTATTTGGCGTACGATCAATGCCCGAGCGTTCCGCTCTCTCTCAGTCTCCGCTCCCTGCAGCCGGAACAACAGCCAGGTGAGCTGGACCTCCCTCAATCATAATTATGGTGTGACGCAGTTCTATCATGGCGCTCCGTTTCCGGACGGAAAATCTTACCTCGGAGGCACACAGGACAACGGGACGATCATGGGGTCGGATCAAAGGGGGGGTGATGGATGGCAGTCAATCCTGGGCGGCGACGGTGGGTATGTAGCCGTTGATTTTGACAATCCCAGCATCGTTTATGCGGAATATCAATATTTGAGCCTGCGCAAGTCGACGGACGGCGGACGCACGCTCTCGCCTGCGACCAGTGGCATCTCAGAACCGAACAGCGGAACTCTGTTTATCGCCCCCTTCACGATGGATTCCGGCAATTCCAAGCGGCTCTGGTTGGGAGGCCATTCGATCTGGCGGACCAGTAATGGCGCCGTGTCCTGGGTACAGGCAGGACAGAAGTTGTCAGAAACCGCAAAAGTCAGCGCTATCGCGGTGTCGCCAGCGGATTCGGATCGCGTTCTGGTCGGCATGAATGACGGTTCGATCTATCTGCAGAAAGGGGCCACACAGAGCAATTCCACTACGGGGTGGCCTTCCACACAGCCGCGGCCGGGCTACGTCACTTCGCTGACCTTCGATCCGACCGACTCTCAGATCGCCTACGCGACCTACGCCGAGTTTGGAGGCCCGCATGTTTGGAAATCCACCGATGGTGGTGAGACCTGGATTCCCATGGACGGAGCGGAAACCACGGGACTCCCCGACATCCCCGTTCATTCTCTGGTCGTAAATCCCGACAACCGCCAGCAACTCTATCTGGGAACTGATCTGGGCGTTTTTACTACGCGCCAGGGTGGCAACGTCTGGGCGGTCGAGAACACGGGCTTCGCCAATGTCGTGACCGAGTCGTTATCCCTGCAGCAACGCCCCGGCGCCGAGCCGGTGCTTTGGGCCTTCACACACGGGCGCGGCGCCTGGCGCGTATCGCTGGCTTCCGGCTCAACGTCGCAACCGTGCACCCCGGAGCGCTGGATTCAACACGTGACGCCGGCCGGCATCCCCTACGAGACGACCCTGTTCATGACCAATTTCGCTGCGTCGCAGGCCCAAGTCGAGCTGGTGCCTTACCTGGAGGATGGCACACGCCTCGCATCGGTCTCCCGGAACGTGAAACCGGGCGAAACGCTGATTGCCGCATCCGCAGACCTGTTCTTGAATCAGTCCGTGAGTCACTTCGGGATATGCGGCTCATCCTCGGTTTCGGTCACAGCAGCTTATCGCAGCACCGACGCTTTGAGCAGCAGTGCTCATGTGCCCGAGGATTCCGCACGGGGCACGAAATTCCTGTTCTATCCCGGCGAATGGGATGTAGTCTTCGACGGGCTCGCTGTTGTCAATCTGGGTGCACAAACCAACCGCGTCGAAGCAGTATTCCTGGATGAGTCCGGGGCGGAATTGCTCCGGACCGTGCTCAATCCGGCGCTGCCGCCATATGCAAAACACCTGGCGGTGCTGGACTGGGAGTTCCGCGGACTGCGGGGTGCCGTGATCCGCATCGAGTGCAGTCAGCCGGCGAGCATATTATTCCTGCGTGGGACCCACCCGGGCGCGAGTACCGCACTGCTGTATCAAATCCTCCCTGCCGCACCCGGCACAGACGGCACGGCCGCGTCGGGCCCATGTAATCCGCAACGCTGGATCCTGCATGTAGCCCCTCCAAGTTCCGGGTATGACACCGTGGTTCTGGCCACCAATAGCAGCGGGTCGGACGGCAGCCTGGAATTCGTACCCTTCCGCGATGATGGGACTCGTCTCGATTCGATCTTTCAGAGCCTGCTCCACGGACGCTCGGTCACCTCACTCGCGCCGGCCCTGTTTCCCGGCATCCCGATCAGCCATTTTGGCGTCTGCAGCCCTCAGACGCTGCGAGTGACCTCCGCTTACCGCCCTCTTTCAGGATTGGGGGCAAGCGCTCACGTGCCCGAGGTATCCCTCGTGGACACGCAGTTCCTGCTCTATCCGGGTTCCTGGCACGTTGTGTTTGAAGGAATGGCCGTCGTAAATCAGGGAACCAGGCCCGAGCGAGTGGAAGCTGTGCTCTTGAATGCCGTGGGAAACGAAGTGCGCAGGGTGCAGTTGACCGATAACCTGGCGCCCTCAGCCAAATACCTGGCAGTTCTGGACGCGGTTTTCACCGGGTATGCCGGGGTCGCGATTCGCATTGACTGCAGCGAGCCTTCGTCCCTCCTGCTACTGCGCGGAACCAAGCCTGGCCTGCAGCCCGGCGTGCTGTTTCAGACTGTACCGATCGCCATCACCCCGCGGCGCTGAAATTCATGCCGGCGCCACTCCCTGTCCAAACTCGAGAACCAGGTCGATTTCCTCACGCGCATTGAGCAGTTCCACGGGCACTACCTGCGCAATGAACTTACTCCCGCGTGGATGACCGATGGCGAGCGATCCATTGACAAAGACCGGCGAGTCCCCATCAAAATAAACGTTGAGACCCCCAAAACCCAAGGCGGTGGAGGCGAGAAGAAATAGCTATCATTTTGCCGGCTTCCTCACCAGACCCCACACTACTCGGATCCTGAGACTGCGATTCAGACAGTGACAAGCCCCAAAAGGGGCGGCATAGCTACAACCCAGGGCGTGAGCACTGGGAAAGTGGCATGTAGCCTTCAGAGCCCTGAAAGGGTATCACAGGCTGTGCCTCCCTTTCAGGGCTTTCATCTCCGAATGCCCAACGCCCCAGGGCTTGCGCCCTGGGCTATAGCTGCTGGACCCCTTCGGGGTCAAGACAGCAACTGCTTCTGCCCTGCCAGCATTCCGGGACTTGTCGTCGGTTGCAGTGTCTGAATCGCAGATCCTGGGAACCAAGGTAAGAGAAGTGCCCGATCAAGTCCGTGCCTGATCACGCCGGGCTTGCAGATCAGCCATCACAGCATGTATAACGGCCTCGTGCAGGGCTCGGTAAGCCATACTGGATTGCGGGCAAAGCTCTCAGGGAGGGTGCAACGCGGTGCCAAACAAAATGATGTGCCGGTGCCTCATTGTGATTTTGGTGATGCTGTGGCTGACGTGTCCGGCCCCGTCCCAAGTGACGGTCGTTGACCGTCCGGAAATGGGCGGCAAGAACGCATTCTACGTCGCCAATCGTGCGCCGCTGGCGCAGAGCCCTTTCCTGAAACTGCCCATCGGAAGTATTACGCCGCAGGGCTGGCTGCGAAACATGCTCGAAATCGAAAGGGATGGCATGACCGGGCATCTGAAGGAGATTTCGCCCTGGCTGAATTTCGACACGAGCGCCTGGGCCAGCAAGGAAGGCAAAGGCGAACGCGGCTGGGAAGAACTGCCCTATTGGCTGAAGGGATTTGGCGACCTGGGATACGTGCTCAAAGACCAAGACATCCTGGCGGAAGCCCGCAAGTGGATCGATCCGGTGCTGTCTTCACAGCGCGAAGACGGCTGGTTCGGCCCGCGTGATCTGCTGAAATCCCTGAAGAGCAAAAATAACCCGAATGGCGTCCCGGATCTGTGGCCGCACATGATCATGCTCAATGTGCTGCAGTCCCATTACGAATTCTCTAAAGACGAGAGGGTGATCCCTCTCATGACGCGATATTTCCAATGGGAGAACCAGCTGCCGCCCTCTGCCTTCGGCGAAGGCTACTGGCCGCGGATACGGGCGGGGGACAACCTCGAGAGTGTTTACTGGCTCTACAATCGAACGGGCGAGCCGTGGTTGCTGGAGCTGGCAACCAAGATCCACGCGAACATGGCGCGCTGGGACCAGGACGTGATCAATTGGCACAACGTAAATTTCGCCCAGGGATTCCGTGAGCCGGCAATTTACTGGATGCAGTTGCAGCAACCGAATCTGCTCGGAGCTCCGGAGCGCAACTACCAGAAGGCCATGAACATGTACGGCCAGTTTGCCGGCGGCACCTTCGTGAGCGACGAGAACAGCCGGCCCGGCTACGACGATCCGCGCGGCGGATTCGAAACCTGCGGCATTGTGGAATTCATGCACAGCTTTGAAATACTGACCAAAATCACCGGCAACCCGCTCTGGGCCGACCGCTGCGAGGAGATCGCGTTCAACAGTTTTCCCGTGTCGCAGACTCCCGACATGAAAGCCTTGCATTACCTGACCAGCGCGAACCAGATTCAACTCGATCGCAGCGACAAATCGCCCGCGGTTCAGAACGACGGGCCGACTTTTTCCTACAGCCCCTTCCAGGTGTACCGCTGCTGCCAGCACAATGTCTCGCACGGCTGGCCTTACTACGCAGAGGAACTGTGGCTGGCCACGCCCGACAACGGGTTGGCGACATCGTTGTATGCGGCATCCGAAGTCAGCGCCAAAGTCGGGGACGGCACGCAAATAAAATTTGTCGAGCAGACCGATTATCCTTTCCAGGATACAGTCCAGCTGAAGATCTCCACGCCCAAAGCCGTGGATTTTCCGCTCTATCTGCGCGTGCCCCGCTGGTGCCCCGCGCCCACGGTGAAAATCAACGGCAAGGCAGTCGACGTGAAGGCTTCCCCGCTGTCCTATATCAGGATGAAACGCCGGTGGACGGAAGGCGACACCGTAACCCTGCAGCTGCCCATGAAGATCTCGGTCCGCAGTTGGGCAAAAAACAAGGACTCGCTGTCGGTCGACTACGGCCCGCTGAGCTTCGCGCTGAAAATCGGGGAGAAATGGCAGAAGTACGGCAAAGATGAGAAGTGGCAGGAATGGGAAGTTCTGCCGCTCACGGCCTGGAATTATGGTCTGGTACTTGACGGGCAGGACCCGACAAAGTCATTCAAGCTTGTGCGCAAACCAGGCCCCCTCGCCAGGCAGCCTTTCACAGTGGAGGCGGCGCCGCTGACATTGCAGGCCAAGGCGCGCAAAATACCGGAATGGCAGCAAGACCCCAAGACGGGCATCGTCGGCTTGCTGCCGCAAAGCCCCGTGCAATCCAATCATCCGATCGAAGATGTGATCTTGATTCCGATGGGTTCCGCACGCCTTCGGATCAGTTCATTCCCAGCCATAGCCTTCCAAACAACGGCAGGCAAGTGAGCAGCAAAGTGAGCGCCGGGCGCCGCCCGGCGCTCAAATCACAGGCAGCGCGGTGATGACAACAACCATTGAATCGAGAGTCCAGCGCACAATACTGATTCTGCTCTTAGCCTGGGATGTGAGTCTGGTTTCATGCAGGAAGGCTGAGGAAGCGCCGGCACCGCGCCGGATCGATTTCGCCGATGTTGTGGCACAAAAACATCAGGAATTCCTCAACAGCCCGATGGCCAATGACAGGGACGCGATCTGCCAAAAGAGGTCCCAGTTCCAGGATCAGTTGCTGGAGGAATTCAATCAGTGCCCGGATTGCTTCGTTAAAAAATATACAGGCGCCCAGCGCACCTATTTGTTCGACGCCGTTACGGATTGTCCGACTACCATGCGGGTCGGAACACGATTTGACGGTGGCAAATGGATTTGCGATCCTCAGTCCTTGTCGGAATCGTCCATCGTGTATTCCTTCGGTGTGGGCGACAACATCTCCTTTGACATGGACATGGCCGGGATGTTCGGCTGCGATGTGCACATGTTTGACCCTTCGCCCACCGTGGTCGCCAATTTCAGCCGCTTCAAGTCAGGCCAATCTTGCGGCAAAGGACATATCAGTTATCAGCCGCTGGGCCTGGGCCCCGTATCCAGGGCAGAGGGCCGCCAATGGGATCTCATAATTGAAGGGAAACGATGCGAGGTCCGGAGTCTTGCCGATATTGCCCGCTCTCTGCATCACACCCATGTCGATATTCTGAAGATCGATATCGAGGGCGGGGAATTTGCGTCGCTTCAGCAGATGCTTTCCTCGCAAACTCTGCTTTCCCTTCAGGTCAAACAGCTGCTGGTTGAATTTCATTTGTGGGATGACCCATCCTTCACAAATTTTGTTCGTATTGTGGGTGCTCTCAAAAAGCAGGGATTCTTGCTGTTCCGCAAGGAATTCAACCCCTATGCAGCAGACAAGTGTGCGGAGTTTTCCTTCCTCAGGCGCTGAAAACACGGCGGGTTTCCGCGGCCGATTTGGCTTGCCGTGCCAAAGTGTTCACGATTAGAATGCCTCCAACAAAAAGCATTTTCAAAGGAGATCCGTCCATGATGCGCAACAGAATTCTAGCCGTAATCTTCGCACTGACATTAATACCGCTGGCTGTCGCAGCTCCGATGCCGGCGAGCGCTCAGCAGCAGCAGTATCAGCCCAGCGTCGGCCAGGCGGGCAAGGATGTAATCTGGGTCCCAACACCGGAGGAACTCATTCAAGCCCTTTACGACCTTGCCAAAATATCGCCCAGCGATTATCTCATCGACCTTGGCTCGGGTGACGGCCCCTGGGTAATCGCGGCGGCCAAACGGGGCGCACGTGCCATGGGCGTCGAGTACAATCCCGACATGGTGGAACTCGCCCGGAGCAAAGCCAAGAAAGAGGGCGTCTCCGACAAGGCGACCTTCGTGAACGGCGATATCTTCGAAACTGACTTCAGCC
Organism: Acidobacteriota bacterium; assembly: GCA_041501225.1. Taxonomy (GTDB): domain Bacteria; phylum Acidobacteriota; class UBA6911; order UBA6911; family UBA6911; genus JAFNAG01. Next base: position 68,569 of record JBGQNR010000002.1, on the reverse strand, counting down.
AGGCGACCGTGATCACCATGTATCTCCTGCCCGACTTGAACATGAAGCTGCGGCCCAAGATCCTCGAGATGAAACCAGGCACCCGGGTCCTTACGAATTCCTTTACCATGGAAGACTGGGAACCCGACCAGAACGTAAACGTGCAGGGCCGTACCGGCTACATGTGGATCGTCCCCGCCAAAGTGGAGGGCACCTGGACCTGGCAGACGGCATCGGGCCCGGCCGAGCTGACATTGAGACAGAACTTCCAGAAGATCGAAGGCACTCTGAAGATGAACGGCAAGGATCTGCCTCTGAAGAACGCCAAATTGGAAGGCGCTCGCATCAGCTTTGCCGCTGACGAAAATCAAGCGACGACGCGTGAATATTCGGGCAACGTCAGCGGCAACACCATCGTGGGCACAACCAAGGCCGGCACGGCTCCCGAAGCAAAGTGGACAGCGGACCGCCGCGCTGCTCGATAGTCGACTTCTTGTCGCTGGATGAGATTTAGGTCGGCAAAGTTGAACGGTTTGGGCTTCGGACAGAATATAGACTGTAAGGAATTCAGATTGAATGAGAGAGGGGCAAAGGGGATCAGGGTTTTCCCCTGTTCCTTTGCCCCTGTTCTTGAACTTACCGAGCTGCATTCAAAGTGAGAGATATCCTATGAAATCAAGCTATCGTATCAGGTCGTTATATGTTGCCGTGTTTCTGTTCGTTTTTTCTGTATTCGGGTTGGGCGCATCGAGTGGTGCCCCGCAGACGGCCAAGGATTCGGTCGAAGCCAAGACGCGCATGCGGCAGTTCGAGAAGTATCAGGCTGCGCGCGCCAAGTCGCCGTTCAAGAACTTGAAGTGGACGGCCGTCGGGCCGATGAGGCCGAGCGGACGGATGGTCGATGTGGAGGTTCATCCTACGCAGCCGGAAGTCGTTTATGCCGCTGCAGCCCAAGGGGGCGTCTGGAAATCCACGGATGATGGCGCCAACTGGACCGGCATCTTCGAGGATTATCCCACCGCATCGATCGGAGACCTTGCCATTGCGCCCTCGAATCCCAAGATCGTGTGGGTCGGAACGGGGGAAGCCAATATTTTCCGCAGCTCGATGGCGGGAATCGGAATCTTTAAATCGGTCGATGCCGGCCAGCATTTCACCTATATGGGGCTGGGCGACACTCAGCACATCGCGCGGATCCTGGTTCATCCCACTAATCCCGACATCGTCTACGTGGCATCCCCGGGACATGAATACACCTTCAATCCGGAGCGCGGCGTCTACAAAACCACCAACGGCGGCAAAACCTGGCAGAAGATCTTCTACAAGAACGAAAAGACCGGTGTCATCGACCTCGCCATGGATCCGGAGAATCCGGAGATTTTGTACGCCAGCACGGCGGAACGGTTGCGTTACCGCTGGAATGATCCTAAGGAAAGTCCCCAGACCGGCCTTTACAAATGCGTGGATGGCGGCAAAACCTGGACTGCCCTGACCAACGGATTGCCGGATTTCTCCAAAGGAGGCAGCGAGCGCATCGGGATCAGCATCTCCAGAACCAAACCGAATGTCGTCTACGCCCTCATCGACAGAATCATCAATTCCCAGGACGGGGCCTACCTCTACCGCAGCGAGGACAAGGGTGCCACCTGGAAACTGGTCGAAGGCAATGACAGGATCAAAGGCATTTATCCCGGCTATGGCTGGGTGTTCGGGCAGGTCCGGGTCGACCCCAACAACGCAGACGTCGTTTATGTCATGGGGGTGAGCTACCTCCGCTCCAAGGACGGAGGCAAAACCTGGGAAAACCTGAAGGGGAGCCATTCCGATTATCACGGCATGTGGATCAATCCCAAGGATTCCAACCATATTCTGGTCGTGAACGATGGCGGCATCATGATCTCCCATGACGGACTCGCAGGCTTCAAGCGGCCTCTGAATATTCCTATCGGCCACCTGTTCACGATTGCCGCAAGCCAGACCAAAGGTAAGTTCTGGGCCTACTCCAATATTCAGGACACAAGCGGCTGGCGTGGCGAGATCGACATGACCGCCGGACGCGACAAGATCATCTGGAAAGAATGGGAAAGCGCTCCCGGCGACGAAGCCGGCCGCCATGCCGTGAATCCCGTAAATCCGGATATCGTCTATTTTGTAACGCGATACGGCGGCGGGCCGAACATGGTGGACTTCAGCAAGGCAGCAGCCCCGCAGGCTCAGGCGCAGGCACCCGCGCGTGGTGGCCGTGGGGGCCGCGCCGGTCAAACGCCGATCGCTCCCAACTTCGGCAGCGAAAAGAAGCGCTCCCAGTGGGTTTCTCCGATCATCGTGTCTCCGCACGATCCAAACCGGGTGCTCTACGGAGCCCAGTTTCTCTTTGTCACGGATGATCAGGGGAAGAACTGGAGGAAAATCAGCCCCGATCTGACCAACTACGACCCCCAAAAACAGGGGAACATCGCCTATTCCACCATCTGGTCCATTTCTGAGTCTCCGCTCAAGAAAGGCCTGATCTACGCCGGGACCGACGACGGCAATATCCAGGTCACTAAGAACGAGGGTGGAAATTGGGAGAAGATCACAACTGGCCTGCCACAGGAGCGCTTCATCGCCGGCATCGAAGCGTCCCGTTTCACTGAAGGGACGGTTTACATCGTCGTCAACGGCAAACGACACAACGATTTTAAATCTTACCTGTTTAAGTCCACGGATCATGGGAAAACCTGGGCCAACATCGGCGCATCGGTGCCGGGCGGCATCGCGAATGTGGTGAAGGAAGATCCCACCAACAAGAACATCCTGTACCTGGGAACTGATTCAGGCGTGTTTGTGACCATCGATGGCGGGAAGAAATGGGAAGTGCTGGGATCCAACCTGCCGACCTGTTACGTTTTCGACCTCGCCATCCAGACGGCGGAAAACGTCGCTGTGATCGGCACCCATGGCCGCAGCGCCTTTGTGGTGGACCTCCTGCCAGTCCGGGCCACAGCCAAGAAGTAAAACGCTAATCATGAAGAAGGGGACATTCCAGCGCGCAATGTTCCCTTCTCGCTTCCGCGCGCATCCCTTCCCGACCAGGAGTCAACACCGTGAAAGTCATCGGATTGCTAGGGGGCATGACGTGGCATTCCACAATCGAGTATTACCGTTTGATCAATGCCGGCATCCAGGAACGGCTCGGCGGCAGCCATTCCGCACAGTGCATTCTTTATTCGGTAGAGTTCGCCGAAGTCGAGAAACTGCAAAATGAGGGCGCTTGGGAGGTATTGGCGGGCTTTATGGCCCAGGCTGCCAGGCGCCTGGAACAGGCGGGAGCCGACTTCATCGTAATCTGCGCCAACACTATGCACCAGATGGCGGCGGCTGTCGAAACGGCGATATCCATCCCGCTTCTCCATATTGCTGATGCCGCAGCGAACGAGATCCGGCGGCAGAATCTGCGCACGGTAGGGCTGCTCGGAACCCGGTTTACCATGGAGCTGGACTTCTATCGCAATCGCCTGGAGCAGCAGCACGGCCTTGTCGTATTGGTCCCCGGCAAAGAGGAAAGAGATGCGGTTCACCAGATCATTTATGAGGAACTTGGACGCGGCATCATCTCGGAGAGCTCACGAGCAGTCTACAAGTCAGTCATTCGCAATCTCCATGCCCGTGGCGCTGAAGGCGTGATTCTGGGTTGCACCGAGATCCCCCTGCTGATCCGGCCTGAAGATTGCCCCATGCCAATGTTCGACACGACTGCGCTTCATGCCGCCGCCGCTGTGGAATGGGCACTCGCTATTGACCCGTATGCCACGTGAATCCTCAATTCCTGCAGCGCCCCCCGAATCCGCTGCCGGCATGGACAGCCCGGGGCCCCGGCTAAGCTCCGGGGCATGGGTTGCACTCGTTGCCCTTGGAGTCTATCTGCTGTTGCCCACGCGGGACTTTTATTGGGATGGGGTCGGTTTCGCGCAGGCCATTGAAACCTCGCATGGCTCTCCCGATACCCTCCTGCACCCCAATCATCTGTTATACAACCTGATGGGCTACGCCGCGTGGCGGGTGGCGGTTACCGCCGGCATGGCTATTCGTGCGCTTTATGTGCTCCAGGCTCTCAACGGGTTGTTTGCTGCCGCGAGCGTATACCTGGTCTGGCGGATTGTGGCTGAGTTGACGCAATCGGCACGCCGCAGCGTCTGGTTTGCGCTTCTGTTCGCCTTCGCGGCTCAGTGGTGGCGCTTTGCAGCGGATGCGAACGCTTACGTGCCATCCATATTCTTTCTGCTGCTAAGCTTCCGTTTCCTCCTGCCCCCCCGGCACCCCCGGCCCTGGGCGGCCGGGCTGGCCCATAGCGCGGCCATGCTGTTCCATCAACTCGCATTTTTCTTCTTCCCTGTGGCGATCGCAGGATTTCTATATCGGCCGCGGCTCAAGAACGGCGAAAACGCAAGCCGGGGCGGCGTGAGCCTGGTGGCCAAATATTGCGCCATCTCCATTCCGATCACAGCTGCAGCTTACCTGGGGGCGTATGCGCTGGTACGCCCTTATATCGGCGGTCGGCACTTCTGGGACTGGATCACGGTGCGCTCGGAAGATGCCTCATTTACTTTCGAACTGGCACGTAATCTGCGCTATGCGGTGCGCGGCACGTTGAGGTTGTTCTTCGGCGGCAGGGTCAACCAGGTTCAGCCCGATATTGTGGTCGTGGCAGGTATGCTTGCCTTCGGTACCAGCCTGGCGCTGGTCGTGCGCTACTTTGTGCGCGTGCGGCGGTTATCCGCGGGGGAGTGTGCCAAAACTTCCCCTTATAGTTTCTACACCTGGCTGGCAGTGAGCCTGCCAGGGTTCGTCTGGATTCTGATTTACATGGTTTTTCTGTTCATCTGGCTCCCGCAGAATACGTTTTACCGGCTTTTCTATTGGGCTCCTCTGGTGTTTCTGCTGTCGACCCTGCCCTTCCGGCGTGAGCATCGTGTGCAATTGCTGGCGCTGCTGGCAGCCATTGTGTGCTTCTGGAATTTCACCGTCTCGATCTATCCTCACTCCAAAACCGGGGCCAACGAGGTGCTCACCTTCGCCCTTCAGCATCGGCAAGACTGGCCGCAGGGCTCCCTCATCCTCTACGGCAATTCTCACTCCGATCTCTGGCTCATCAGCTATTTCAATCCACAGGCTTCCTGGATAAACATACCCTCCCCGCAAAGAGATCAGGTTGAGAACCTACGCCAGGAGGCCGCGCGCAATGGGCAGTCATTCTGGTTGGAGGGGACCGGCTACGATTCCCTGGCTGCTGCACCCGGCGGACAAAGCTGGCTGGAAGAGCACATCGACCGCCCCCATTCGCTCCTCTACACCACGCCCGCACACAGGATCCGGTATTACCGAATCAAGTGAGCGGCGCAAACCATGAGCCTTTGCAGACAAGGATGAGCTGGAAAAGGACCCTGAAAGGGTCCAACTGCGACAGCCCAGGGCGCAAGCCCTGGGGAATGAACGCTGTTCGGGGGAAGAGCCCTGAGAGGGAGGCAACGGCTTTGCGAGCCCTGAAAGGGCGCCGCAGATCAGCCCAGGGCGTTAGCCCTGGGAATGTGCGCCCACGTAAAACAGCCCTGAAGGGGCGGGGCAGGCTGCTTCTCCCTTTCAGGGCTCTATCGTGCACTGCCGTTGTTCCCAGGGCTCACGCCCTGGGCTTTGTTTTTGCGCCCCTTCAGGGCTCCGTCTCGTAACCTTCCGAACACTCGCATGATCCAACGCCATTTAAATTTCTCTACCTCGCCCGGGCAGCATAGCTTTCTCGAGTCTCACCGCCAGAGGCGGTGGTTTACCTTAACCAAATTATGAAACACGAAACACACGAAAGTGGGAATGGGTGTTGCGCGGGCAGATACGATTGGGCCGGCTCCATATGTCAGAGGCTGCGTTTGAAGAGGAGGGTCGCGAGAGTCATCATGATAATCGTGAACACGAGCAGGAATGCAAGGTCGTAAGCGATCGCGCTGAAACCGGCATTCTTGAGCAGCAGCTCTTTGAAGGCGTGCACGGCGTAAGTGAAGGGATCCACTGCCGAGATCTTTCTCATCCAGTCCGGGAAGCCGTTGACCGGATAGACCGCGCCGCTCGGGAAGTAGAGCAACGTATTTAGCACCCCCATCGTGGCGCGCGGCACCAGCGGATCGTTCACGCGCACCATCAACAGAAACATCATGCTGATCAGGGCCAGAGCCGAGATCACGATGACCACCAGCAGCTTGGCAAGACGAATCGGGTCCAGTGGATTCGGAATTCCCGCAATGATGGATCCGAGCGTGGTCAAGACGATGCCGGAGAGAAAAGCCTTGATCGCCCCGGACAGGATAAATCCCAGGATGAGTTCGACCTTGCTCACGGGCGTGACGAGATACCCTTCATGGAGGCCCCGGGCCTTGTCGTCAATGAAAATAATGCCTCCGCCGATCATGGCGGAAATAAAAATCGCCAGCGTGATGGTCCCCGCTAAGAGGTACTGAATATAGGGGACGTACGGGTAGACCTCCACCACGGAAAGCGTGGCCTGAATCGGCACGCGCGGAGGGGATCCGCGCTGGTTGTAGGTGCCGAGTAATTGCGTAAACGCCCCTTCGAGCGCCCCCACGGCAAAATTGTCCGTATTGTCTTCGATCAGGGCTACCCGCGGCCCTTCCTTGGCCAAAACCCGGCGCGAGAAGTCGGGAGGTATCTCGAGGACCGCGCTGATGGTGCCGTTGCGTAAATCCGTCATGGCCTGCCGCTCGTCCGCGTACATGATGGTATCGAAGGTGCGCGCATTCGCTGCGATGGCTCCGCACAATTCGCGCAGCTTCACGGTCTCCATCTGCTGGTCCCGGTCGACAATCCCCACATGAAGATTTTTCAGTTTGCCGCCAAATGCATACCCGAGCACCACGAGCTGGACCAGCGGGAAAAACATGGTCGTCAGGATGAGCGTAGGACTGCGCCTGAATTTCCTGACGTCGCGTTCGATAAGAGCCATGGTACGTCGCATGATCTTCCTTACTGGCGTTGGTACACCCAGCGGGTGTCCAGTTTCAGCGCGTCCTGCAAGGCATCGCGCAGCTGGCGGCCCGTGTAATGCACGAAGACATCGTCGAGGGTCGTGCTCTGCACCGAGAGCGACAGGATATCCACTTGCGCATGCCGCGCCGCCTCGATCAGCTCCGTGGTGGTCTTCGGGCCATTGTTGGAACTGATGCGGAATACGTGGTCATCCGCCCTGACGTCCTGCACCTCGGCAAGCCGCTGCAACGTTTCGGTCCATCCATCCGGAATCGATGAAAAACTGACCTCCAGAATGTTGTTTCCCGGGACGGTAGCTTTCAGCTTGAGCGGCGAGTCCAGTGCGACGAGCTTGCCGTGGTCGATGATGGCGATGCGGTTGCACAGCCGGTCGGCCTCATCCATATAATGGGTGGTCAGGAGAATCGTCAGCTCGCGCTCCTGTTTCAGCTTCATCAACATTTCCCAAACCGAGACGCGCGACACGGGATCCAGGCCGGTCGTCGGCTCGTCCAGGAAAAAGAGGTTGGGCTCGTGTACCAGGCCGCGGGCGATTTCGAGCCGGCGGCGCATCCCGCCGGAGAAATTCCTCACAGGCTTATCGGCCCATTGCTGAAGATCGACGGCGTTCAAAAGCTCCTTGGTCACCCTTTTCCGCTTCTCCCTGGGGACACCGTAGAGCTTGGCGAAAATCTCCATGTTCTCCGCCGCAGTCAAGTCCAGATCGGAGGTCATCGCCTGCGGAATCACCCCGATGGTGCGCCGCACCTTATTGGCCGCATTCACCACATCGAACCCGTTGACCAGGGCGACGCCGGATGTCGGCGGCAGCAGCGTAGTGAGAATGCGAATGAGCGTGGACTTGCCTGCTCCATTGGGGCCGAGGAGGCCGAAAACCTCCCCCTCGTCCACGGAGAAACTAAGGCTGTCCACGGCACAGAAAGTCCCGAAGCACTTCCTGATTTCAGTCACCTCAATCGCCGGCACGACGGACCTTTCTAAAAATAATCAACACAGCTGATGCATCGAAACAACACCCGGGTTGCCTCTGCGCTTCGGAGGAGCTAATGGGAAGACGGAGCACCCTGCACATCCTGCAAAGGCAGCATGACGTAGGCCGTTAAGCCCGGCCACAGACGTCGATCCTTGTTGTCCAATCGCAGGCGGATCTCGAAGGTCTTGATGTCCCGCTTGCTGCGGCTCACATCCCGCTGGGTGGCAAAATCCGCAACCACGGCGCGATAGAAAACCGTCCCCGCCTGCTCTACCCCGGACGGCAGCCGCACAGTCAGCGAATCGCCCAGACGAATATGGTCGATGTAAGTCTCCTCGACATCCGCGCGCACCCACAGATCGTCCGGATCGATCACGGTCAGGATCGTCTGGCTCACGCTGAGGACTTCTCCCTGGCGCGCGGCCAGGACGGCCACGATGCCGTTGATGGGAGCGCGAACTTCGGTATAACTCAGGCGCACATCGGCCTTGGATTTCTGTGCGGCCGCAGCGAGCACCTGCGTCCGACCCGCCTGAACGGTCTTCAAACGGACAGTGATCTGATTCTCATTGGCACGGGCCACAGCCACGGCAGCACTCTGGGCATCGACCAGCCTGCGCAACGATTCCGCGCGTGCCTTGCTCGTTTCGTAGGCGGTGCGCGCCTGATCCAAAGCCTGGGCCGAAAGGACCTGTTTTTTGAAAAGGCTTTCGGAGCGCTCGAGGTTCACGCGGTCGAGTTCCATTTCCGCCAGAACTTCCTTGGCCTGTGCCTCGGCAGCGGTCAGTGCGGCTTCGGCTTGCCGGATCTGGTCGCGCGTCAGCGTCTCCTGATATTTCAGCGCAGCTTCGTCTTCTTCGACCTGGGCCGCCGCACCTTGTTCCGTCCGGGCATAAAAAAGACGGTCCGCCTTCAACTCCTGCGGATCGATCACCGCGACCAGCTGACCTGCCTTGACGGTGTCCCCCTCTTTCACCAAGAGCTGGCTCATCCGGCCCTGGATTTGCGGGCTGATATAGACCTCGTGGGTGGTGACAATCCCGGTGAGCATCAATCCCTGGGGACGGTTTATGGTCCTGTAGAAATAAATGCCTCCGGCCGCCAGGGCCAGAATCAGGACCAGAAAGGACAAGCGTCGGATCATGGTTCCACGGCCTCCGGATTCCTGAAAAGTGCGAAGCGGATGAATTTGAGAACTTCCTCTTTTCTGCGAGCCTGTTCCATGGGATCAAACACGTCAATGTTCCCTATCCTCCGGACCATGGGCGCGGCATTGAAATAAAACACCGTGAGCGCCACCAGCGAAATCGCCGTGTGACGCGCATCCAGCGGGCGGAACTCGCCGGACCGCACTCCGCGCTCAATCAGCTCGATCAACTTCCTGGAAAGCGGCACAAAGTGCTTCTTGACGATGCGCTCCACGCTCCGGTCCCCGGCCATGATCAGGCGCTGAAACAGTCGTGCATAGTATGGGCGCGCGCCGATAAAGCTGAAATGATTGCTGACGTACCGGAGCACGATCGATCCGGCCGATCCCTCACTGGACAGCACCTCATCCCCGAGCCGATGAAACTCCTCGACGTTTCTTTCCAGCACGGCGCGGTACAGACCATCCTTGCTTTTAAAATAGTAGTATAGCATCGCCTTGTTGACGCCCGCCGCGGCGGCGATGGCATCAATGCGCGCTCCCGCCAGCCCGACCTCCGCAAAGATCCCGCCCGCCGCTTCCAGAATCGCGGCCCGGGTCTCGGCACTGTTGCGTTGCCGGGCTTCATGCAGAGATTTCGCTGGCGTTCCTTTTCGCATTTAACTAACCGGATAGTTAACTAACAGAATCTGCCCGCAGAGTCAATTGGATTCATGGCATTTCCGATTCATTTCCAGGTTGCTTCTGCCGGCAGACCCGCGTTACAAATGGCAGGCGATCATGTAATGTATGTCAGGAGCGCCTGTGGCAACGGTGGCACACCTGTGATGCCCGATCACGGCGTGCCAAAGATTATCTCGTTTAAATTGAATGGCTTGCGATCTGGTCTTCCTCTTGCAATCCAGGCGGGCATGAAAAACAAAACCTTACTGCCCTTACTTTTGATGTTGTTTTGGCCCACCTGGATCCAGGCTGCCAATCAGAAGCCGGACGCCAACGTCAATTCGCGTTTCGACGTGGAAAGCGTCTCGCTGTCCGGGATCTCTGATGCCAAGGTCAGCAAGACCTTGCGCGACGAGATGCAGAAGCTGGTGGGAGAGAAGTACAACGAGCAGGCTGCCGACGAGCTGGCCAAAAAGCTGAGGAAGGAATTGCGGGACTATTCGGTTACGGTCAAAGTGAAGCGCGGAGACAAACCGGACCATGTCAAAGTGATCTTCGAGACCGAGCAGATCCGCTATAAACGGTTCGAATTTCCCGTGCCGCCCGTCGTGTACCATTCCAAGGAGGGATTCAGCGGCGCCATCGAAGTCCCCATCACCGTCCATCACAGCGTTTTCACCTTCGGGCTTGTTGACAGTTCCGACGAGCTTCTGGAGCGCAATGCCGGGTTCCGACTGCGGTATGAAAACAGAAAGGTGGGGACCGATGTGGTGCAACTGCGGCTCGATTTCAATGGCTACCACCAGACCTTCAACAATGCCACCCAGGTAGCCTTGGCGCAGGCGCGCGATGTTCCCGGCATCTACCGCTGGCGCCAGGATTTCTCACCTTCCCTGTCGCTGATTCCTCATCGGGACTTGAAGCTGAGTGTGGGCACGAGCTTCCAGCAATTTCAGCTGCAATATCCGGTGACCCGGACGAAGACGGCTTATGCGGGAACCGCCGACATTCAGTACCGTCACCGGATCCAAAGCCGGAATGGCCTCCGGCAGGATTTCAGCGCCGGCTATGGCTTGCGGACGGCCACGCGGGTACTTGACAGCGACTTTGTTTACACCCGTCACTTCCTGACTGCCGAGTATCGGATCTCCAAGCGCAAGAACTCCTTCGACGCTCATTTCCAGGGAGGTCTGATTACGGGGACTGCTCCTCTGTTCGAGCGTTTCTCCTTGGGAAACAGCTTCACGCTGCGGGGATGGAACAAGTTTGATGTGGCGCCGCTTGGGGGAGCGCGCGTCGCACATGGATCGTTGGAATATCGTTACCGTCCCTTTGAGATCTTCTATGACGTAGGCGCGGTTTGGGATCAAGGACAAACCGCCCGCGTGAGACACGGACTGGGCTTTGGCTGGGCTTCCAAAGATGGTTTTTTCGCATCCCTGGCCTTTCCGGTAAGACTTCATGACGTGACCCCGGTGTTCATGCTGGGATTCAGGTATTAGGGGGCGACATGAGATCCTACCGATACTGCATCCTACTGACGTGTTTCGCGGGCTTCGCTTGTCTTCAGATGCTGGCTCAATCCCCTTCCCTGACGGTGGAGCACCGGGGCAATCAGCTGCGCGTAGCTGCCCCTCAGCTCCACTTTCTCGAAGGCAAGCCGCTTGAGCGGCTGAACAACGGTGCTTCTGTGACCTATACCTTGGCGTTGACCCTCACCGCAGGAAGCTCGGCCATCGTCAGGCAGCAGGAGCGTTTCATTTTGAGTTATGATCTGTGGGAAGAAAAATTTTCCGTCGTCCAGGCGGGATTTCCGGGGCGCTCGGCGTCCCATTTGACCGCTGCCGCCGCGGAATCCTGGTGCCTGGACAGCTTGCAGTTGCCTTTGCCGGCGCTCAGCCCGGAAAAATCCTTCACGGTTAAGCTGGAGTGCTCCTATGTGGACAGCGAGAGCGCAAGCGGCGAGAGTAGTTCCGGTTTGACGCTGGCAGGCTTGATCGACGTTTTCAGTCGCAAAAAGCGGGAGGAGCCGCCCCACTGGGAGGCGCTCTCTGGACCCTTGCGGCTAATGGACATGAAGCAGAACGCAACTGGCGGCCGGCGCACACTTCGCGCACCAGGCACATGAGACGGATTCGATCGTTGCAGGATATAGCGTGAATCGTCTTCGGCACAAACTCATCCTGATATTTCTAGCGGCAACTCTGGTGCCGCTGGCAGTCATTCTCTGGATCGGCACGGCGTTGCTGGAGCAGAGCCTCGGCTTCATGACGACGGATGAACTGGACCGTGCCTCCAAAACTCTGGAAAACATCGCGCGCGAGTATTATCGGCAGGCTCGTGAAGGTCTCAAGGTGGAGGCGGAGGCGGGCCGGCTGGAACCAGAGCGATTTGCCGCCGGCACGCGAGCGAACTGGCCGGAGGCATTGAGGCACTTCTGGGAGAGCCCGGATCCAGAACGATTTACGCTTTCGGAGCCGGAGGGCGACCGTTTGAACTACCTCGTGCGCCATGGGGAGGATGTATGGCTGTATTCGAAAAGCCTGAACGGCGTTCGCATGCAAGAGGTGGCCCGGCAGTACAGTCAGGCGCGCGACAAGGTGGCAAGCCTCGGCGGGCGTGATCTGCACCGGGGATTGACGTACCCGTTGCTCCTGTTGAGCGCCATCATCTGGATCTTGTCGTTGGTGAGTGTCATCTATTTTGCCAACCGCATCAGCAGTCCAATCCAGGATCTGACCGCCGGTCTCTTTCAACTTGCTTCAGGCAAGTTTGAAACCCGTCTTCACGCGGGGCAGGAAGATGAAATTGGCCGCGCAATCCAGGCGTTCAATCACACGGCGGATCACCTCCAGCAGAGCCGCGACCGTCTCATCTATTTGACCCAGGTCGCCAGCTGGCAGACGCTGGCGCGCAAGATGGCACATGAGCTGAAAAACTCCCTCACTCCCATCCGGCTCACCGTGGAGGAGATCCTGGCAAGGCAGCCGGCGGCCGATCGGCGATTCCTGGAACAGGCAGCCCAGGTCGTGGTGGAGGAAGTGGAAAGCCTGGAGCGGCGTGTGCGCGCTTTCTCAGAGTTCGCCACCGAGCCTCCGGCAAATCCAATTGCCCTCGATATGAACGCCCTTCTGGAGGAGCGCGTCCAATTCCTGTCGGTGGCGCACCCGGAGGTCGTTTACGCGATCCAGGCAAAACCCGGTCTCACTCCCGCGTGGGCGGATCCGGACCAGGTCAAGGGAATCCTCACGAATCTGTTGGAGAATGCTGCCGAAGCTGCAGGAGCGGGGGGAAAGGTGCTGGCTATCAGCGAAGCCCCCGAGGGGAAGGTTTTGGTGGAAGTGCACGACTCGGGTCCGGGGCTGAGTGCCGAAGCGCGCAGCACACTCTTCGAACCTTCCATTTCTTTCAAAAAGCATGGCATGGGATTGGGCCTATCGATCTCGCGCAAGAATGCCCTGCTGGCTGGAGGCGATTTGCTTTCCATCGAAGGCCGATTGGGCGGCGCTGGTTTCCGCCTGCTGCTACGCGCGCCGCCTTCGTGAAGTATCGTGTCTTCGAATTATCGAGGATTGCAGGAATGGCGCTCAAATCAGGAGTGAATGAAGGCTGATCCAAGCCTTCCATGCGCAAGAGATTGTTATGATTTTCTTTCTCCCCTTCAGGGCTCCTGGCCATCGCATAACGAGCCGGGGGCGGCGCCGCTTCGCGGCTTGCCCCCGGCTACTTTCTGACTGCCCCTGCCGGGGCAGGTGCTCGGAAGGAATCTGGAATATTTGAGCACTATTCAAGTATTGGAGCAGATAGTGCGGCGCTATAGGCGCAAGTGCTTTGGGTCACGAAAAATCAAGAGAACGAAAACATGGCTGCGAAAAGGATTCTGATCGTCGACGACGAAGTCAATGTTGGCAACTCATTGCGGCTGGTGCTCGAGGGGGCCGGCTATGGCGTAGTCATCTGCCGTTCAGTCGAGGAATTCCAGAGGCAGCTGCCGCGCGGCCGCGCTGATGCCTATCTCCTCGATGTTCGCCTGCCGGACGGCAACGGTATTGACCTGCTGCACGTTCTGCGCCGGATGGACAATCAGGCCCCTGTCATCATGATCTCAGGTCACGGCACGATTGCCGACGCGGTGGCAGCCACCCGGGCTGGTGCCTTCGATTTCCTGGAAAAACCGCTGAGTCGGGACCGCCTGCTGCTGGTGCTGAAAAATGCCCTGGAACAAGCATCGCTGCAGCAGGAGAACGCCCGGCTGCGCGAACTTGTGGGAGAGACGCCCCGCATGATCGGGACCAGTCCCATTTTTCTGCGCGTAGTGGAACAAGCCGGACAGGTGGGTCGCTCCGACGCACGGGTGCTGTTATTTGGTGAGTCGGGTACAGGCAAGGAACTCATCGCCGCGCATCTGCATCGGCAGAGCCCTTTCGCTTCCGGTCCTTTCATCAAGGTCAATTGCGCCGCCATTCCGGTGGAGTTGTTGGAGAGCGAGCTGTTCGGCCATGAAAAAGGGGCATTCACCGGAGCGACATCCTGCCGGCGCGGCAAGTTCGAACTGGCCGATGGAGGCACGATATTCCTGGACGAAGTCAGCGACCTGCACGAGGCTTCCCAGGCTAAACTGCTGCGCGTCCTTCAGGAAGGCGAGTTTCAGCATGTCGGGGGCGAGGAAACACTGCATGTTTCGGTCCGTATCATCTCCGCCACCAACCGAGATTTGGCAGCCCTGGTGTCACAAAAGAAGTTCAGAGAAGATCTGTATTACCGCCTCAGCGTGGTGCCCATCCGGGTGCCGCCGCTGCGCGAGCGCCCCGAGGATATTCGACCGCTGGCGGAATATTTTCTGGAGGAGTTTTGCCGGCGCAATAATTTCAAACCCAAGGTCATCGAAGACGATGTGTTTGCAGCGCTGCGCGGCTACCGCTGGCCCGGCAATGTCCGTGAATTGCGCAACGTCATCGAACGCATTGCCATTTTATCGGTGTCGGATACGATCACAGCAGAGTCCATTCCATTGGAGATCCGCCTTCCGCAGGATAATAGCCTGCCCTCGAGCCTCGAGGAGACGCGGGCTCAAGCCGAACGCGAGCTCATTCGCCAGGCGCTGGAGGACGCAGGCGGGAATGTATCCGCGGCCGCCCGTGCGCTGGGAATCGAACGTACCCGCTTGCACAAGCGCATCCGTGCGCTCGGACTCGCCAAGGGAGAGTCGAGCTGACTTGTTTACCGGTCTCTGTCAGTACCAGAGAGCGAAATAACTTTAGCCACGAGAGACACGGAGCAGAATGGTTCTTTGTGTCCTTCCTGGCTCGCTTTTGGGTGCTCCGGCACTTATCCGATCCCCAGGGTCCATGCAGCGGCCTTATGGATTTGTCTTGCCCAGGTATTCCAGGGCCAGAGCGGTCATCAGAAGCGCGGCCGGCGGCAAGGCTTTTTCGTCAATGTCGAAACGCGGGTGATGATGCGGGAACACGGTGCCGTCACCCATACCGAAGAACAGGAACGCGCCCGGAACCTTCTGCAGGTAGTAAGCAAAATCTTCTCCTCCCATGACCGGGTCGATTTCCAGCACTTTGCTCTCTCCCAGAGTGCGGCGGGCGACGGCCCGGACCAAATCGGCCATACCTGCATCGTTGATCAAAGCGGGATAGCCGCGCACGTATTGCAGTTCACCCTGAGTTCCGCAGGCACTGCTTGTCCCGGCCACGACTTCCTGCATTCTCCTCTCCATCAGGTCGCGTAGCTGCCGATCAAAAGTGCGCACGGTACCGGTGAGCATCACCTCATTGGGAATAATGTTATGAATAACTCCACCGTGGACGGTTCCGAGCGAGAGCACGGCTGACCGCAGAGGATCCACATTCCGGCTCACAATACTGTTGAGGTTTACAATCAGATTTCCCGCGGCCGTGATCGGATCAATTGAAAGGTGGGGCATGGAGCAGTGGCCGCCTTTGCCGGTCAGTTTAATGCTGAATTCGTCGGAGGCCGCCATCATCGCTCCCCGCACACATCCTACCGTCCCGGTCGGCATCATTTGCCACAGATGCAGCCCGAACACCGCATCGACGCCATCCAGCGCACCTTGGTCGATCATGGGCTTGGCGCCGCCCGGGATTCGTTCTTCTGAGGGTTGAAACAGCAAAACCACTCGGCCGCAAAAGTCGCTTTTTCGTTGAGCCAGCAACCGGGCGGTGGCCATCAAAATAGCCATATGGCCGTCGTGCCCACAGGCATGGCAGGCGCCGGGATTGAGCGACGCGTACTCATCCTTCCCTTCCTCCGACAGCGGCAGCGCGTCGATATCGGCACGCAGCGCAATTGTCCGTCCCCCGGTCTTCCCTTGCAGATGCCCTACCAATCCCGTGCCGGCGACGGAACGAACTGGTATTCCCGATTCCTCGAGAAACTGCCGGATCATCGCCGAAGTCCGTTGCTCCTGATAAGCCACCTCCGGGTGGCGATGAAAATCACGCCGCCACTCGATAAGCTGATGACTCAGTGCAGCGACATCCGCCTTCAAATTTTCAAGCATGCTTCTGCTCCGATCTCAACCTGGCGCTGTTCTGCGCGGACGGCATTAGCCAGCTGACCAGAATGGCGACTGCGAAATTTGCCAGCAAGGCGACAAAGCCCGCGTTCAGGCCCATAAAGGGATCATGTTTGCCGAGCACCAGCACGAGCACCAGGGACAATCCCGTGATCATGCCTGAAAACACCGCAGCGGCATGGATCCTCTTCCAGAACAGCCCCAGCAGAACGCCCGGGCAGAATTGCGACACGCCGTTGTAGCCGATTAACAGCAGGTCCACCAGCGCATTCGGAAGCCGGATGGCGAAGAATAATCCCGCGCCCATGATCACGATCACCATAAAACGGGACAACCGGACTACGGATTCCTCGCTGGCACGAGGATTCAGTCCGGTCTGATAGACATTCTTCGCAATCAGCATGGAGGCGAACAAAACCAGAATCGAAGCCGGCACCATGGCCGTCACCGCGCCCGCCGCGCCAACGAATCCCATTAGCCACGGGGCATAGGTTTTATTCACCAGGGACAGAAAGGCGAAGTCGCCATCTTTCAGCCCGGGAATCACCAACAGCGCGGTGAAACCCACCAGGAGGACCAATAGAATCGGCAGTTGGTAGAGCGGCATGATGATAGCGTTGCGTTTGATGGTTTCCGCGCTCTTCGCGGAAAAAGCAGTGGCAAAAATAGTCGGCCACATATAGAAACCGGCGCCGGTGAGCAGCACCGTCGACATCACCCAAAGCGCATCCATGTTGGGGGTGGCGCCGGGGAACGTCAGGTGATTCGGATGCTGAGCGATCAGGGCACGAAACATGTTGCCGATGCCGCCGAAGTACATGTAGGGCACGCCAAACCCTACGATTCCGACCGCCAGGATCATCATGATGTCCTTGATGACGGAAACCCAGGCGCTGCCCCGGATTCCGCTGGTGAAGACGAATATGGAGGTCAGGCAGAAGGAGATGAGAATGGCCGTGTTAAATCCGATGGTCTTGTTGCTGGCTTCGGTGACGATCAGCCCCAGCCCTTTCAGCTGCAATTGCAGGTAAGGAATGATGAAGATCACACCGACAATTGCGACAAAAACACCAAGATAGCGGTTGTGGTAACGATGAATGAAATAGTCGGGCTGGGTGTGCAGGCTGTATTTCTTACCGAGCCTCCAGATGACCGGCAGAATGAAGAAGGAAATTGTGTAGGCGAGAGTTCCGTAGATGAGAATGTAGAATGCCGGCGCTCCCTTGGAGTAGGCCCATCCGCTCGCGCCCAGAAATGTAAAAGTGGTGTAGATCTCCCCGGCATTCAGCAGCCAGATCAGGACAACGCCAAAGCGCCGGCCGCCCACCGCCCACATTTCCAGGTCCATCTTTCTGCGCCTGCCGGCGAAAATTCCGAGGATGGAGGAAAACAGGATTACCGAAAAAATGATGAGGAGGGCCTCGTTCATTCTTCATCCTCCATTTCCGGAAGATTGAACTTCTTCTCGCACCGATAGGCGGCAAACAGCGCCAGCGGCGTCAACGCCACCCAGAGCACTATCCAGAACAGGACGAAGGGAAGGCCAAGGATAAAGGGTTCGACCCGGTTGATCCAAGGCAATGCCAAGGCCAGCGTAATGAACGGCACCGCTCCGCATAGCAAAGCGTATTTCGTTCCTTTCTGCATGCCAACTCCTGTAATCCGGCAAAGCGCTTAAACGCACGCAAGCGCGCGACTGTGAGTGCCTGTGATGCCGCACCGCTGAGAGTGGATGGATTCATGGGCGGCAGCTGCCCTTCTGAAAATCCGCTCCAGCATAGGCCCTTCGGGTCACTCCTTCCAACATTTTTCTGAGGCCATCCCGACCCGGAAGATTTCGAGTCATTCGTGGCGGTTTCTGCAGTTTTAAAACGAGTTATTCTTCGGCTGAACCCCCTGGTGATAGAATCGGCACACACATCCAAAGGAGGAAAGACTATGGCGCTGGAGGGTAAGCAGGGAGGCAGGAGGCCTTTTTTGCAGAAGTTGATAGTTCTGGGCGGCCTGGCCGCAGCACCGGCCGCAGCCCAATCACAACAACAACCGCGACGGGACGCCGGCCCCGGCTATCTGCCCGGCTACGTTCGCGCTCAAAGCTACAAGTCTCTTAAGCAATCCAGTTTTGACAAAACCGGAGGCAACTCCGACCGCTGGCCCATCCAGCCGGGTCAGACATTGGATGTATTCCAGGCAAAAGGCGCTGGGATGATCTCCCATATCTGGTTCACCATTTCCGCACAAAGCCCGAATCATTTGAAAGAGCTTGTGATCCGGATGTATTGGGACGGGAATGCCAGGCCGAGCATAGAGAGTCCCATCGGTGACTTTTTCGGTCTCAATCTTGGCGAGTACACCATCTACGAATCGGAGTACCTCGCATGTTCACCGGGCCGTTCGCTAAACTGCTATTTCGCAATGCCGTACCGGACGGAGGCACGGATCACAGTCGCCAACGAAGGCAAACAGAGCGTAGGATCTTTTTACTCCAACATCGATTACATGGAAATGACGTCGCTGCCGGAAGACGCCCTTTACTTCCACGCCAGTTACCGTCAGGCTGCGCCCAACAAGCCGGTCGTTGGGCCGGACGGCAAAGACGTCCTGAATCCGGATGGCAGGAATAATTACGTCTACTGCGAGACGCGCGGTCGCGGACACCTGATGGGCGTAACCCTGGGGGTCCTGCAGAATAACGAGTTTTGGATGGGCGAAGGAGACGACATGATTTTTGTCGACGATGAGTCCAAGCCCCTGATCGTCGGCACCGGCTCGGAAGACTATTTCCTCGGCAGCTGGAATTTCGGCGGCCGGGACGGCGCGCGCCCTTTTTCCCACCATATGTATGGAGCCCAGTACATCCAGCTTCCCGAGCGCACCGGCGGCCGATACCTCTGCTACCGCTGGCATGGCGACAATCCTGTGACCTTCACACGCTACCTTAAACACACAATGGAACACGGCCATGCCAATAACCGCGGCGACAATTTCTACTCTTGCGGCTATTGGTACCAGACGGAGCCGTACACAAATCTGCCGGCCCTGCCTCCGGCGGCAGATCGCATCCCCGTGCTGCGTGCCATGCCGGGTCCCGGCGGCGTCCAGCCGGTTGATAAAACGGAGTAAGAAATAGGCCGGACCCGCTTGATTGGCTAGAAAATCGAAGAGGCAAAGTGAGCGCCGGGCGGTGCCCGGCGCTCACTTTGGAAATGATTAGATCCCAAGCTCCGGCCGGCGAGACTGCCTTAAAACCGGGCGTCCCGGAGGGACGCCAAGGAAGTATCCCAGGGCGAGCTGCGCAGCGGCGCTGCCCCCAGTCACGGCAAGAACCGTGCAAAAGCCCGGAAGGGGCGACGGAAGCCCTTCAATTTCAGATGCTTTCCGTCGCCCCTGCCAGGGCTCATCCATGATCATATTTCCTATCATCCGGCGCATGAGTTTTGGGACAGTTTCGCCGGTCGGGGCCTACAAGGCGATCATTACTGAATTATCGCTGGTCCAGCCAATCGCCGCCTCTCTTGATGTTCTCGGGAGTGAAAATCCGGGAGCGAAGAGTGATTTCCTTTGCCACCTTCTCCCCTTTTAAGATCCGGAGTGCGGCATCAATGGCTTCCTTCCCCCCCGTGGGGTATTCGAAGCTGGCGGCAAGGATACCCTGCTGAACATAGATCTGCCCTTCCTGGGGCAGGCCGTCGATTCCGATAAAAAGCATCTCTTTTTCCCGGCCGACTGCTTTGGCGGCCAGGTAGGCGCCATGTGCACCCGGGTCGTTGTGCGCGTACACCAGGTCGATGTGTTTGTGCACGGCGAGGGCCGATTCCATCTCCTTCCGGGCATTGGGCTCGAGCCATTTCATGTCCGCTTCAAAGAGAACCTCGAGACGGCTGCCCTTGATCCCTTCGAGAAAACCGCTGTGGCGATCCTGCCCGGGAGTGGAGGTCATCAGTCCCTTAAGCTCGACAATTTTCCCTTTGTTTGCCAGTTTGGCCGCAGCCCAGCGGCCCGCCGCCTGGCCTATTTTCTTGTTGTCTGCGCCAATGAACGTGATGTACTCGGTTCCCAGAACGCGCCGGTCAAGGACAATGACAGGTATGCCTTGGCGAATTGCTTCGGCTACCGGGGCAGTCAAGGGAGCGGCTTCCTTCGGAGAAATGATCAGCAGATTCACCTTGGAGCCGACAAACTCCTCCACATGCGCGCGCTGCTTCAGCGTGTCGTTCTGGGCATCCTTGAAAACGACCGTCAGCTCAGGATGCTCTGCGGCAGCTTTCCTGATGTCGGCATTCATTTGGACACGCCAGGGCTCGCCGAGATTGCACTGACTCATTCCGATGACATATTTCTGTTGGCCGGCAAGCGAGAGCATGCTCAGCCAAAACGCCGCTATGATAAAGAGGAGTCCGGACACCGCTTTCATTCCTTGTTTCCTTTCTATCGACTCTTTCTCTGCAGCAGGACGGCAGCCACGATAATGATGCCGGTCAGAATGAGCCGGCTGGCCTCACTCACCGCGTTAATGCTCAGAATCTTTTCCAGGTAGCCGATGGTCAGTGTCCCGATCAGGGTAAACGCAATCCGCCCTCGGCCACCCATCAGTGAAGTCCCGCCTATGACGACCATGGCTATGGCGCTGAGTTCATAGGTTGCACCCGCCTCCGGGTCGCCCTGCTGTTCCTGGATGGCCTGGCAGATGCCCGCGAGCGCCGCGAACGCGCCGGACAGGCTATAGGCGAGAAGTTTCACCCGATTGACGGGGACTCCAGAGAGGCGCGCCCCTTCTTCATTGGCGCCGACAGCGTAAATGTAACGTCCCCAACGAAGCTTGGCCAGAAGAACCCAGCATACCAGGATGCAGCCCAGGAAAATCAAGGTCACGACGGCCACGTTCCCACCGGCAACTTTGTGATCAATCGCCTGGAAAAATCGTGGCAGGTCGACATAGACATAACTGCCGTCAGGTTGAGCTACGGCCCTGGAGATCTTTTCGCCCCCGGAAATGGACTTGGCAAGGCCACGGGCGAAGACCATCATTGCCAGCGTGGCAACAAAGGGCTGCATCTTTAATCGTGCGATGACCGTGCCGGATATGGCGCCGCAGCCGATCCCAGTCATCAGGCAGGCACCGAGGGCCAGAAGCGGCGGCCAGGACAGGCGCAACGAGAGCATGGCGAAAAGGACGGCATTCAGGCCAAGAATACTGCCCACAGCGAGATCGATTCCGGCCGTAATGATCACCAGGGTCATGCCGCACGCGAGCATGCCGATGACCGATATCTGCCGCAGCATGTCCCGATGGGTACCCCATTGCAGGAAAGCCCCATCGGCATGAAAGATCATCCCGAGCAGAAAGACAAACAGGAGTGCCGACAGAGCACGGATCCAGGGCGAGTCGAAGATCCTCTCGGGAGCGGCAGACTGAGCAAGATCAACCTTGTCACTCAATTTATCCATGCCTCCCCCATTGCCGCACGCAAAATCCGCTCTTGAGTCGCATGATCCCGGGAAAATTCTCCGCTGATCCGGCCGCGATGCATGACCAGGATGCGGTCAGCAAGTCCCAGCAGTTCCTGCAATTCCGAAGTGATTAAAACAATGGCGATCCCGGCTGCTTTCCACCGTTGGATCAGTTCGTAGATTTCATGTTTGGCGCCTACATCGATACCGCGCGTGGGTTCGTCCAGCAGAAAGACGCGCGGATTGGTTTCGATCCATTTGCCAAGCAGCACCTTCTGCTGATTGCCTCCCGAGAGATTCTCGACATTCTGGGTCAAAGTTGCCCCGCGGATCGAAAGCGATTTTACCTGCCGGGAGGCCATTTCCGCCTCCTTCTTTTTCTGCAGAAAACCCCACGGCGAAATGGCCTCGAGTGAGGCCAGAGATATGTTCTGCGCAATGTCGAACCCGAGGATCAAACCTGTTCCCTTGCGGTCGCTGGTAACGTGCGCCAAGCCTTGTTGAATGGACGCGTGAGGAGAACGCAGGGAAAGCGGCTGCCCATCGAGATAGACATTGCCCTTGACCGCTTTCGGCCAGGCGCCGAACAGGCCTGCCAGCAGAGCGCCATTTCCCGAGCCCTGCAGGCCCGCAATGCCCAGAACTTCGCCGGAGCGGACCGCGAATGAAACATCCTTCACCAACCATCGTTTGGTCTGAGCCGAGGAAGCGCCAGGCTGGGCCACGGAAAAGTGTTCAACGCGCAGGCGTTCCTCGCCGCATTCGTTGCTCCCGGCTGGAAAATGTGTCGCCAATTCGCGCCCGATCATCCAGCGAATCAGTTCCGCATCTGCAAGCTCACGTGCCGGCGCCGTTCCGATCCAGCGCCCGTCCCGGAGGACCGTAATTCGATCGCCAATGCGGTAAATCTCTTCCATGCGATGGGTGATATAGAGGATCGCCTTGCCGCACCGCTTCATCTCGTCAATAACCTGGAAGAGGCGTTCAACCTCCGGTTCGCTGAGCGCGCTGGTCGGTTCATCCATGATCAGGATGCGGGCGTCGAACGCCAGTGCTTTTGCGATCTCGATGCGATTCTTTATGGAGAGCGGATAGTCGTCCACCTCGCGATTCAAATCGAGGTCAAGGCCGAGCCAGGCACACAACTCTTGCGCCTTGGCCATCTGCCGGGCACGATCGATAAGGAGGCCTGCCGTGAAACGGCGCCTCATTTCCCTGCCGAGAAAAACATTGTCGATCACCGGGAGGGTTCCGACCAAAGACATCTCCTGGTGAATTACGGAAATCCCCTGGCGAGCGGCGTCGTGAGGCGAGGCGAATCGCACCTTGCGCCCGTCCATCTCGATCTCGCCGTGGTAATCCGTATGTACACCGGCCAGAATTTTGATGAGCGTGGTCTTACCGGCACCGTTCTCGCCTGCCAGAATGTGCACCTCGCCCGGCTTCAGGTCGAAGCTGACATCCTGCAGCACCGGAATGCCTGAAAAGGATTTGCAGATATTGCGCATCGACAGGAGCATGGCTGTAATTGCGGCCCTATCTCACGTTTCCGCATGCGCGAAAAGTGCGGTTCGGCAGGATGCTAGCGATTTCCCAACTGAGCCCACCGAGGATCTTTACCAGCCCATCCTCGCTGACCATGACATTCGAGGGCTTCAGGTCCCTGTGGACAATCCCTGCAGCGTGAGCCTTCGCAAGCCCGTCAGCGATCTGCGCCGCATGACCCAGCGCCTCACCGAGCTTCAGCCCTTTGCGGCTGATCAGCTGGTCAAGGGTCTTGCCTTCAACGCATTCCATCACGATAAAATCATGACCACTATCCGAGGCAATATCATGAACGGTGATGATGTTAGGATGATTCAAGGCCGATGCCGCTTTGGCCTCTTGCACGAAGCGCCGCTTCCGATCCGGATCCAGGACTTTCCCCGGAGGTAGTACTTTGATGGCCACGAAGCGGTCGAGATGCGTGTCGCGGGCCTTGTACACGACACCCATGCCACCTTCCCCTAGTTTTTCAAGGATGCGGTAGTGTGCCAGTGTCTGCCCAATCATCCGGCTCGTCCTCGAGTGTGTGGACGATCATAGCATGGAAATATACGATTGACGATTTACGCAGAAGATTGAGCTAGCGATAAAGATTCGGCCTTGCCCGCCAGTCTTTGTCCTTGTCGTGACCGTAGGCGGCTACGCGGGGACGCCGCCCGCGCAGGCGCACGGACTCGAGGCCGCAATAATAGCCGCTGCTTTTCTCATTTTTGCCCACGCACTCGAGCCGGAGAGTATAAGTGCCCGGCTCCGGCCAGAAATCGAGCAGATGGATCTCCTCGTTCGCGACGTTCTCGCTGTATAAGTCGATCTGCCTGCCGAGTCTCACGCCGTCGAGGAACGCCTGGTACCGGCCGAAGTCGTAGGACTTGGTCGCGTTGAGCAGCAGGCGTAACGGCTCCTTCTTCTTCACTTCGATGGGGACCTCCAGCCAGGCGCCTGTTGCCTGCACCGGCCGATAGAGAAGTTGCGGACCATCGTAGAGGTCGATTTGCTGTTTGGTTGTCTCGCCGTCACCGTGACGTGCGGCATCGGCGAAATCGCGCGCATAGGCAATGACTCGCTCCAGGCTGGGCAGCCGGCGTTCGGCGGCGCCTGGAGCACGCGCCGCGAAAGTCGGTGTGCCGGCTTGATACCAGAATGCGACACTGGCGTAGTCGTCCTCGCGCTCGTTCCAACTAGTGGATTTGTACTCCGGGTTTTCGTCCGGTGAAATCCAGCCAAAGTGTTCGAGCGTGACTTTGATGCCTTTGTTAAACACGATGGGATCGTTAATATGCCAGCGATACGCGCTGGTGTGGCCGCCAACAATTCCCCCCTGGTCAAAGTAGGGGACTCCGAAATAGGGGGTACCGGTCGTCTTCAAACCCCAGGCGGAAAGAAAATAATCCTCCGTGCCTGTGCCCCAGATCGACGCCTTCGCCTCCCCGTCGATATAAATCTTCTCATCGCCTTCGCCGAACCAGGCCGGGCTGCGCGTCCGCACGGCCAGGACGGTACCGACATAGTGACCCTTGCCGGTCGTTTCCAGCAACATGTAGTCCTTGCCGTGCTGCACCGGATACTCCTGGCGATACTGCGCGTAAAAGTAGGGCGTGTCCTTGGGCAGCTTGTCCTTCTTGATCCAGTCGATATTGTAGTAGAGGAGGCTTAAGGGCTTGTCGCTCTGGTTCTCGATTTCGATGCGAGCCGACTTCTGGAACGGCATCTGCCAGTAACTATTATAGGAATCAGCATCCTCCACGATGATCGGCAGGCTGATGACCTCGCGGCGCTTGCCGAAGCAGTTGGCGAAGAAGTCCCCCACCGGGGTTTCCACCGCGGGCCGGGTGCTGCCATCCCAGTACATCCGGAGCATCATTTCCTGATGGTCGGCAGAGCCCTGTTTGGCCCAATTCTGTGGCTCGGGCCCCAGGAAGGTCATCCAGATATGCGTGATGATTCCGGGACCTTGCGCATCGAGCAGGACATGAGTTTCACCGGGTGCAACGTTGAAGTTATCCCAGTTGCTCTGCTCATCGAGGTCGCCGCGCGGATCGGCTTTGGGGTCGTACTTGCGCTGTCCAAGATTACGATCGCCTTGCGGGCCCCGCCGCACCTCGCCCTGGCGCATCGTGGAAGTGGCGCGCATGGAACGGCCTTGTTGAGGTTTGGCGAGGTCCTGGAGAAAACCCTGGGCCACAACCGAGCCCACTAAAGCCAATACAACAACCAGCACCGGAATGGGTGCGACAGTTTTAGAGCGCAGGTTTGTATTCCTCTTCATGGTCCTGTCCTCCGAATGATCACTCGGCTGCGATCGCAAATGACTGCAGGTCGTGAAACTCATAGTCGGGTTTCACATGTGCAGGAGGAGTCGCGCCAAGGCCCTGCTTGTGGTGGCGGCGATTGATCCAGACCGTGGTGAGACCCATTTGTTTTGCCGGCACGTGGTCGTGGAATAAACTCTGAGCCACATGCAGGATTTCATGCCGCGGGACACCCACCCGATCCAATCCAATCCGGAAATTGTTCAATGAGGGCTTATAGCTGCGTGCCTGCTGGGCGGTGATGATAGTATCGAACTCCACCTTCAGCCGCTTGTTGGATAAGGCAAGAGGAGAGCATCCCTCCGCATGGACGGCATCAGGCTGATCGCCCGTGGATATCTCGATCCTCTCCACTGGAAGGAGAATATCACGGCGCAGCATAGCCGCAACCAAAAGCTTCAACGCAGATGGCGCAGAGACCGCAGAGAACTTCTTGCGAATGACTTTTCTCTGCGCCCTCTGCGCCCTCTGCGTTGATCTGTTGCTTTTCTTACCTAAATAGTAAAGATTTGTACGTAAGTAGTATCCCTATGTCTTTGGAAGGGCAGATCGGGTGATAATGTAACCTCTTTTTAGCGAGGTTGCGGATTCCCGCCTTGCGCGCGAGACACAGAGCCGAACGGCAACCGGCGAAAATTGGAGAGGGGAAGCGTGGTCATGATGTTCCTGAGAATTCGCAGACTGGAGATCTCCATTTGTATGTCTGCCGCCTTGATCTCACTGGCGCTGACAACCGCATGGGCGGCACGGCAGCAAACCACCCCACAATCCGCCACGATGGACATCACGGCCCTGCAAAAAGAAGTCATCTCCAAGCTTTCGGGCAACAGCGAGATCAGGCCCGGGGTAAAGCTCGCCAACCGCAGCACAATTGAAAACAAGCAGGAAGCGCGCAATTATCTTGCCGATATCTTTAAGCGGCTCGGTATGGTGCCCAGGCGCCAAGGATACGGCACCGAAGGGGAGAATATCTTCACCATCCTCCCCTGCGGCAAACCCGGCGCCGAAACCATAGTATTCGGCGCTCACTACGATTCTGTCCGGAATTCGCCGGGAGCCAACGATAATGCCAGCGGGGTGGCCGCCGTCGCAGGCGTCGCCCAGGAGATGAGCCGCGTCAAGAAGCGCAGCCGCGATATCATCTTCGTTTTTTTCGACGAGGAAGAACGCGGTTTGAGGGGCAGCCGGGCCTTCGCGCAGATGCTTATCGATGAAAAACGCGCGGTCCACTCGGTCCACACGATCGACCAGATGGGATGGGACCAGGATGCCGACCGCGCCATTGAGCTCGAGCTCCCCTATGATGGGGCTCAGGACCTCTATAAACAGGCGGTCGATGCCGTGAACATGAAGATTCCCATCCTCACTACCACGGAGTCCGGCTCGGATCACTCCGCCTTCAGAAGACTGGGATTTAGGGCGGTCGGTATCACTGAGGAATACAGGAACAAGGACACCACTCCTTACATACACAGACCCGGAGATACCTATGAGACGATGAACTTTGATTACCTTGGCTCCACTACCAGACTGGTTGTGGAAGTGATGAAAATGCTGACACGTTGAATCGATCCCACAGGTGTCGCATCTGGCAGAATTGTTGTTTGATGAAATTTTGATAATTGCGAATGCGCATACGCACGCAGAGGAGGCAGAGTGGAATTTCAGGAACTGATTCGTGTCCGTCGCAGCATCCGCGGGTATCAATCGGATCTCGTCCCCACTGAGGCTCTGGGCCGGATTCTCGAGGCTGCCCGGCTGGCGCCCACCGCCGCCAACCGGCAGCCCTTTCATCTTGTCGTCGTGACCGACCCGTCCATCCGAAAACGGTTCAAGGAAGTCTATGACCGCGATTGGTTCTGGACCGCGCCCATGATTCTCGTCGGCTGCGTGGAGCCGGCCAAGGCCTGGCAAAGGTCCGACGGATTCAGCGCCGCCGAGGTGGATCTCAGCATTGTCATGGATCATGTCATCCTCGCTGCCGCGGATGAGGGTCTCGGCACATGCTGGGTATGCAACTTCGACGAGGTCAAGACAAAGGAAATCCTTGGCATTCCTCCGGAGGTGCGTGTGATTGCCATGACTCCGCTCGGTTTCCCGGCGGCCGAGCCCCGGGCATTTCAGCGCAAGGCGTTGAGCGAGCTCATTCGGTACGAGCGATGGTAGTGAATCTCGTTTCTGAAGTCGAGCACTGGCTGGATCTCCTGTATGTGGCAGCGGAAGGTGCAGGCCTGCGCCAGGAGGACCGGCGCAAGGCGCATGAGGTGGCAGCGATGCTTGTCGAGATCGAGCGTGCCATCCATAGATTTTCAAGCCGCTCCCTCCTGAGCCTTGTCGACGCGGCAGCAGGCAAGTCCTATTTAGGCCTGCTTGCGGCAAAGTTGCTATTAGAACCGATGGGGCGAAAGGCCACCGTATTAGCCATGGAGCGGGATCCGGGGCGCGTTGCGCTCAGCCGCTGCGCCCTGGAACGATTGCAGACGTGTATCCCTGTCGAGTGCCGCGTGGCGGATGTAACCGACGCCGAAGCGTGGCCCGAGCAGCCGTCCATCGTCACCGCGCTGCATGCCTGCGGACCGGCGGCTGATGCCATTATCGAACGGGCCATTGCGACCAGAGCACGGATGTTGCTCCTGGTCCCTTGCTGCACAGGCAATGCGGTGGCCGCGGCCGCCCAAGCCGAGGTGGAAGCGGAACGTTTGTGCATCCCGCGACAGGCGCCGGTGCGCCGCCGTTTCATCCAGGCCATAGTGGATGCCGAGCGCACCTGGCGACTTGAAGCCGCGGGCTACGAGACCGAGGTGGTGGAGTTTATAGGTGCCACCATCACTCCGCACAATCTTCTGTGGCGCTCGCGCCTGGTAGCCGAACCTGTCCGCATGTCTGCTGCGCGGCACGCCCACGAAAAGCGCGCCTGCTTTAACGCTCCCGACGTAGGATCGCCGGGCTCCAAAGTTGACGGTCACAGCGATCAAAATCCTTGAACTTTGATGGACTCTTTTGCGTTTCTAAAAGAAAGAATGGGAGGCGAGTGGTCCATCCGCAGCGCCGACGGATCCATCCACATCGAATTGCCGCAAGATTTCAGCGCCGATCTCGAGGCACGAACCGAAAACGGACAGATCAAATGCGACTGCCCTGTAACTATATCGGGCAGCGTCGACAGGCACCGGCTGACCGGGAAGATCAATAGCGGCGGCAATCTCCTCAAGGTTCAGAGCAGCGACGGCAGCATCAACATCATCGAGTTTTAGAAATGGGGTTGGACGCCTTTCAGTAGGTCGAGCTTTTCGGCATAGCGCTGTTTGTTGGCGGCATCCGAAGCATATTTCTCGGCCAACTGGAGGTTATTCATGGCCTCTGCTTTCTGGCCGAGCATGCCATAGGCGCGGGCCAGGGCAAAATAGAAGTTGTGCTCCGTAGATTTGAGTTTCAACGCCCGCCGGTAATGTTCGGTCGCTTCTTCATACCTGCCGACTTCGAAGGCTTGCATTCCAAGATCGTAATGGTGGTACGGATTCTTCTCTCGAAACTCCTTGATCTTAGCCTGATAGCGCAACGCCTCTTTGACGCTACCCGTCAATTGGCACACGCCCGCGAGGTTGCTCATGGCGGCCTGGCTTCGGGGGTCTAGTTCCAGCGCCCTGCGCAAGTATCCTTCCGCCTCCCTTAGTTCCCCACTCCTCGTCTTGGCGGCTCCGAAATTAATCCGTACGCTTACCGTCGTCGGATCGGCCTGCACGGCTTCTTGCAGGTAGGATTCGCCTGTTTCAATATTCCCTTTGGTCAGCTCATCCACACCTCTGTTGTTGTAGAAATGAGCCAGACCCCGCTCGTCGGGCACCACCTGTCCGCCAATTTCGATCCGGTTCACGGCAGGGAAAACATCGATGGCGTAGGCCTGACCGCCGATGAAAACCGCCGCATTCACGTGCTGGCTCAGGTTGACGAAGTCCCCGGCTTTGGTCCAAACCGGCGCGATTTCGACTTCCCGAAACCTGGCATCCAGGCCCAGGTATCGGGCCGTGGAAATGAACATGAATGTGAAAGAAAGGCAGTTCCCGCTGTGTTGGGTATAGGTCTCGATGACAGTTCGGGTCGCAGGGGCATAAGTAAAGCTGAGCTCGTTGCTGCGGAACACTGCAGAGACCAGAGCCTGCAGTCGCTCCATTTGCGGCAGACTCCGATCCACCTTCTTGTCAAGAAACTGCCTGATCTCAGGGCTCAGATCCATGGGATTTTGGTCCTGCGGAACTGCAGCCCATATGGGTCGGAGCAGAGATAGACTCAACAGCAGGCAGGCAATCATCAGTTGGGTCCTTTCACAGCCACACTACTCTTTATCTATATAGACGTTTTTTGGCCGGATAAGTTCCAACTGCCTGCCGTCAGGGCACGGAGAGTTTTACCAGCTGTTTGCCCATGTTGCGCCCGTGCAGCATCCCAATGAATGCGCGCGGCGCATTCTCGATTCCGTCCACGATGTCCTCGCGGTACTTCAGCTTCCCTTCCTGCTGCCATTGCGTCAGTTGTTTGAGCGCGGCAGGAAAACGATCGGCGAACTGAGAGACCAAAAATCCCTCGGCGCGCGCTTGTTTTATCAGAAGCTTCGCCAGCAGCCGCGGCCCTGTTTCGGCGTGATCAAGGTTATATTGTGAGATTTGTCCGCATATGGCGATGCGCGCCCTGGGTTTGAGAAGCCTGAATACCGCATCGGTAATGGCCCCACCGACGTTGTCGAAGTACACGTCGATGCCATCGGGACAGATTTCCCGCAACGCTTCGTAGTAGTTCTCGATGCTTCTATAGTTGAAAGCCGCGTCAAATCCGAGTTCGCCGACCATGTAATTGATCTTGGCGTCGGACCCGGCAGTCCCAACCACGCGACAGCCATGGATCTTGGCGATTTGCCCGACCGCGGATCCGACTGCGCCTGCGGCCCCGGAGATGACCACCGTGTCTCCTGGTTTGGGATCGGCAATGTCGAGCAGACCGAAATAGGCAGTCAGGCCGGGCATGCCAAGAATCCCCAATGCGGTGGAGATAGGCGCAATCTTTGGGTCCACTTTTCGCAGCCCCTGGCCATCCGAAACCGCATACTCGTGCCATCCCAACATCCCTTCCACGATGTCGCCTTTGACATAATCCGGATGGTTGGACTGAGTGACTTTGCCGACGGTCCCACCCACCATGACGTCGCCGATGTGGAGCGCCGGGGCATAGGACTCCTTGGCGTTCATCATGCCGCGCATGTAGGGATCGAGCGAGAGATAGACCACGCGGATAAGCATCTGCCCGGGCCCAGGGATTGGTATCGTCTTTTCCACCAGGTTGAAATCGGATTCTCTCGGATAGCCGGCAGGGCGGGCTGCCAGAATTATCTGTCGGTTCACAGCCATGATTCTGCTCCTTCTGCACTCTGAATATTCAGATCTTCCCCTACCTTGCTTTGCCTATCGAACAGGATACCCTTTCGCAATCAAGGAATCACCTGCTGTGTGAGAATCCTCTTGAAGGTCATGATCACCGGGCGACTTCGGGCTCGCGCCCCTTGGTCGCTGGATTTGGGAGAAATGGATGCTCGTGCCGGTCGCCGGCTTTGCCGTATGGGAATACGGCCCTTCCGAGCGATGTCGCCCACCAGCGCGCGACCTGGGCGTAGGACAGCGCCGCCGATTCGACGCGGGTCCTCCCTTGCTTGATCGCCTGGACGATCGACTCTATGTTGGGTTCCGCCTGGATCCAGGTGAAGGTCGGGCCCAGCTGCCACAGTTGATGCACGTCGCCATTGCCCATTAACGGTTTTTTGCAGGTGGCGGCAATCCTGCGCGCGCGGCGGTTAAAATCAAGCCCGGGCGCATGAAAGCCCGAGATCTCGATCGCATCGAAAACCTCGATGTCGCGATCGAGGCGGCGCCCCAGGCATTTGGTGCTCGGGAAATAAGGGTGAGGCGCTACAACAAGCGTATCCGTTCGGGAGAGGTCGCGAATCTTATCTAGAGTATTGAGATTCTCCGCGGCTGTCTTGAAGTTGTAAACCAGGGTGTGCCGCCTTCCCTCAACAGTAACTTCCATTCCCGGGATCAATATAATCCCGAGGCTCGCGGCATAGGCGGAAAGTTCCTCGGTCCAGACATCCAGATCATGGCAAGTAATTGCCAGAATCTTATAGCCAAGCCCCGCTGCCGCACGGATAAGCTCTTCCGCCGAATAGGCACAACCTCGGTAGTCGGCCGGGTCCAGGCTGCAGTGGGCATGCATCTCGGCTTTCAGCCACCGTTCCTGACTATGGTTTCTGCTGCTCACGCTTTATCGCCTCATTCCCAGGTCAGATCCCACTGAATCATTCGATGGGCTGACGGATAAAAGTTATCAATCCTTCGCCGGGCATGCAATAGCGTCAATCCCGACACATCAGAACGACATCGCTCATTCTTCGACAAATAACGTATCGTCTGCCGTGCCGTTTTTTATGAGGCAAAACGATCCCACCGCACTCGAGTGATCCCATACCAGCCGACTGGTTTTCACGGGATTTCATGGCCATGCATAAACTGTGGGGCTCTTGCTCCCCGGCAAACGCGGTTGTTCACTGGCGATGTCCGGCAACGCATGTCTACAGGTTCTACAGCCAATAAGTGAATGCCGATAGAGTTCCTGGGATGAAGCGAAGGTAACATGCAAGCAAACCATAAAGTCTCCAGCCCTTTCCGACGATGAATTGGGTGGTGTTTCAGGAGTTACTTGAAGGACTAGAACGTCAATCTATTCACCGGGTGAAAAACATGAGAGCGAAAGCCTCGCAAAACCTCTACATTCCCGCCCCCAAACTAAATGAGCTCCGCATCCTGAAGGAAATCGAATCGGATCCGGATATTACCCAGGCCGAGTTGGCAAGGCGCTGTGCTCTGTCGGTGGCCATGGTCAACAACTATATGAAGGAGCTGGGCGATCGAGGCTTTCTCGAATTTCGACGCAAAAATTCCAAAACCATCTCCTACTACGTCACACCTGCCGGCAAGGAAGCGGCTGATGACACGCGCAGCGAACTCCTGCAGGAATTGATCCGGCTGCTCACCGATGCCAAAGAGCAGGTGAAGAATATCATCCTGAGTCAGGCGCACCGCGAACTGCACCGGGTTGTGTTGTATGGCAGCGGTATCCTGGCAGAGATCGCTTTTCACGCCCTGGAAGCGGCAAAGGTAAACGTGATCGGGGTTTGCAGTGACGACCCGGTTGAGATCGGACAGGAGTGGTGCGGCAGGGAGAGGATCAATCCCTCTCAAATTCGGTATATGGCGCCTGACGCCGTCGTGCTTGCGCTGCTGCAGAGATCGGATGACGTCTATCTGCGCCTGGTTCATCTGAACCAGTATGATATCAAGGTCATACGATTGGACTGTAAAACCACGAATGTGGATGCCCTCAACAAAGGGCTCTCCTGGTCCACCGCAGCCTTGGGATGACAGGACCCCGCGCCCTCGGAGAGGACCACAAGCGACATGGGTCCTGATGCCATCTGATCAGATAGGCTTCCTGGCGTTGGCTTGCTGTCGTCTCACCTCATCAATCAGGTCCTTAGCAGTGCGATGCTCTGGAGATATTGCCAGGCATCGCCTGGCCATCCGCAGGCTGGTGGAGACATGCCCCGCCGCTCGGTGGATCCGCGCCAGATGGAAATGGGCGCCTGCGCACAACGTGCTCGAAATCTCCTTATTTCCAGCCAGGTCTTCAAACGCTCGTTCGGCCCATTTCTGCTCCGCTGGCGCTCCGTTCTCGAAAATGGATGCGAGCCTGTACTTTGCCAGGGGATGTTGGATGCGATCGATGGGGTAAAAATGCCCTATCTGCGCACATGCATACTGATGATCCAGCCGGCGCGCGATGGCCAGCAATCCCACAATGGCCTCTTCCACAGCAGCAGTGAAATGATGCCGATCCACGCGGGCGGATGGATAGGATAAGAGCCCTTTCATAGCGCGTAAAACCCGGGGTAACTGCCGAGAGCGCAGATGCGGGTCCCCTCTTCGGCGCGCCGATTGCTCGCATATCTTCCGCAGCCCATGAACCTCGTGAATGAACCTTTCCTCTGGGGTTCCCGCTGCGCGCACAAAGCGCCGAATCAAAGCGGCCCCGGCGCCGTGCGCTTCGAGCTCTGCGACCGAGAGGGCCATCGCATAAGCCCTGTCCGCATGTCTGGCAACAAAGCGACGGAGTGCTCGGATCAGCCGGTCATCCGCGGTACCGGAGTCCAGCAAAGCTTTCGCCTCTTCGAGTGCTGCGTAGTGCTCCTCGGGACAAGCGCGGCCCCAGCGACGGTAAAAATCTGCGGCCCGAAGGCTGTTCCTGGAGTCGCCATATAGTATTCCCAGAACCCGGTATATCTGTCCTCTGGCCCTGCGGTTTGAGGAAAGTTTCCGGAGCATGTTTTGCATTCCGCGGCAATCACGCGCCCGAGTCCGCAGGTCGATGACCAAATCTGCCACCAACGGCACTCGCAGCGGATGGAAGCGCAGTGGCAGATCCTTCGGAGCAGGCAGTGCCAGTGCTTCTAAATAGTAAGAGCGGAGGCGCGCGCCCGCTGCATCCAGCGAAAGTACTCCCTTTACCATCTCCAGTCCGCGCCGGCCCATTTTTCTTCTGAGGTCGGGATCAGTCAGCAATTCGGCCATCCGCCTGGCGGCTTCTTTGTGATCGCGACTTGCGACCAGATACCCTGTCATCCCATGATCTATCACTGCCGGAATGTCACAATGGCGAGTTGCGACGCATGGGACTCCCAATGCCAGAGCATCACTGAGAACTACCGGAGCCCCTCCTTCACAATCCCCGTCAGCTGCGTGGCGACTCATCTGCAAGACCAAAGCAGCGCTGCCCAGCAGGCGTCGAAAATCAGCGGGCAGCATGGATCCTGCAAAAGTCACGCAGTGCTCCAGCTGCAGGGAACGGGTCAGTTCCTGTAGGCTTTCGCGCTCGGGCCCGTCCCCCACGATCAGGCACCGGAATGACGGCACTTTCAGCCTGCACAATGCCGCCAGCGCACGAAGGCTGTCATCCACACCTTTCTTCTCGACCAGCCGTCCGCACACCACAATGAGGGGTTTCGAGCGCGGGCCCGCTGCCGATTTGCCTATGCTGGCAACGGGCAGGGGCATGATCCGGATCCGGTCTCGAGGGCAGCCCAATCTTTGCAGCGAGGCTGCCAGCGCCGGGCCTTCGGCGAAGAACATGGAGCCATGCCTGAACAGGCGCGCCAGCGATTCGCTCCAGGATGGGTCACGCGGCAGGACCCCGGCATCATAGCCATAGAACGAGGTCACCAGAGGTATGCCTAGGGATTGCGCGAGGGCGAGTCCAAGCAGCCCCTCGGTCCCAAAGTGCGCGTGCAGGACATCGCACTTAAAACGCCTGCACGCACGGCGAAAACTTGCGGATACCCCCATCCACTCCCAGGAGTCAGCTTCGATGCGAGCCTGGTGGGGAGTGAGATCCTGAAGATGACATGCATTCGCAACAGGAAAGTGGCTTTCGTTGATGCGGACTCCCCGATTCAATACCAGCGACTCGGTTGCAGGAGGAGCGATGATCTGCGAATAAATCCAATTCTCGGTGATGTGGAGGTAATTCGCTACGAGGTGGCCAACTCGCAGCTTGCGGATGCAACTTTCATTCAAGGGACCGGTTTCGCGCATAACCTTTAGATATGCCTATCGTCATCCGCGGTTGGTTTAAACCAGACTAGCGGGAGAAGAACGGCAGCCAGCATTGTCAGCAGAGGCATAGCCACGGCATAAAACAAGCAGAGGAAGGGCCATTTTAGGATTTTCAGGCTTGTCCGCCGGATCCCGGACATAGAACTGGTCCGCTGCCACATTTCCCTCCACGATACGTGGCGACAGGTTTTCAAATCCACGCCCGTTCCGAGGTCATCGCAGGCAAGCCACACCACGGCGCCTCCCGCCAGCATCAATGCCATGCGACCGACATTCCAAAAGGGAAGCGAGTCTGCACCCGTGAAAGGGACAAGGACGTAATCAAACCTCTCCGTGCGAAGCTGCAGAAGGCACTTGGGACCAGCTGCGAAGATGCCAAATCGTGATCCACGGTAAGGGATGATTCGGTCAACGACATGTTCCGACTCAAGGCTGGAAACCGACGCCGGCCCGCTCAACACTGTCAGTCTGGCTTCCGGGTAGACCTGTCGCAACGCCCGGAGTGATTGCAAGGCCAGGGGCAATGGCACAGAACGGATAAAGAGAATGCTCAGAGTTTTCATAGGCGTTCGCGACTCTCAATGGATGCTGCAATCAGCCAATGGCTCAACGTATTTCCTTTTTCGGTGCATCGCTCCAACGGAATTCCAGGAAGGAGCATAGTGAAGGAATCAACTCGCAATAGCATTGAAGGTACTGACGGATCATGGCATCCGCGGAAAACTCACGCTCTGCACGCCTCCGGGCGCCTGACGCGCATCGGCTTGCCATTTCTGGATCAACAGCATAACGGCTGATGGCCGAAGCCAGTTCTGAAGGGACGTCAGGTTGAACCAGTAAGCCCTCGATGCCGTCATTGATGGCTTCTGGAATCCCGCCGACGGAAGTCGCAACAATCGGCAGCCCCCATGCCATGGCTTGCAGGAGGATCAACGGCAAGGCATCGGATCTGGAAGGAACCACCAGCATGTCGATCTCAGGAAAAAAGTCGGACACTGGCAGCTCGCCAAGCCAGCGGATCTGAATCCCAGGCGGCAGTGTCGTCGCCAGCTGCTTCAAATCCCTTTCTGCCTCACCTTCGCCGGCAATCATCAGCTCAAGTGGACTTGGAGAAGAAACCAGGGGCAGGGCTTTCAATAGAATGTCCACCCCCTTGCGATGAATGAGGTGAGCCATGCAACCGATCCTTACTCGCTCTCCTCTTGCCCAACGACGATGGCTTAATAGCCCGAGTTGCACGCCATTCCGGATGAGCGCAACAGTGGAACGCTGGAGTCCGGAAGCCAGAAGCTCTGCCGTCATCGCCTGCGAGACCGCCGTTACCATGGCGCACCGATCAAGAATTTCCACATCCATTTGTTTCTGCCAGATCTGTTTTTGCTGCCCCCAACCGACAACTGTGGCCATCACAGGGCCATGCGCCAGCGCCGCCGCTGCCGCCGGCGCGGTGAACGCGTGGGCAAGCATCGGCTTGCACTGATTCCAGAGCTCTCCAACCTCCCGGGCCGCCTGCTCCATTTTGGAGGGATCGCGCGAAAAAATATCGACCGTGTGGCAGCTGGCGCCCAGCTCGCGAATCCGCTCGACCATGACCGGGTCGTCACCCATCTCTCCCACACCGCCGCAGGTGACAACACCACAGGCAATGCCGCGCTCTTGAAGAGCCTCGATAAGATCGAGAATCAAGCGACCAACGCCATAGTGGAGAAACGGCAGGAGCAGAAGAACATGCGGTCGAGTCCCGTTGGCTGTCATGCAAACGCGCCGGGCGCGAAGCCCGCCTCCTTAAGAAGCCCGAGGATCCTTTCCACCCTGGATTCCCATGTGTTTTGACGGGCGAAACGTCGCCGGCGTTCGAATTTGTCCGGGTTATCAGCCCGCAGATTGGTGTCGATGGCAGCAACAAATTCTTCCGCGCCGCTTGCCGTCGTCACCCATTCCGGAATTCTCTCCAATTGGGCTATTGGAGTGCTGATAACTGGCTTTCCAGCCGCCAGGTAATCCCACACCTGGATGGGAGACGAACAATAGGAAAACGGGATCTCCCGCAAAGGCAGGATACAGATATCAAAGGATTGAATCTTCTCGGCCACACGGTCATAGGGGATTTCACCCCGCCAGACCAGGTTGGGCGGCGGCGCGCCGGGCGGCAAGTTAACGAGGGGGGAGAAGGGCCCAACCATTTCGATGTCCCAGTCCGCACGCCGGCGTGCTATTTCGAATACCATTTCGACGTCGAACCTCGGCGCTACTGTTCCGACATAGCCAACCCGTGGCTTGACCTCACCGTGGGGCCTTTGAAGCGGGATTGTCGCATAGGATTCAAAGTCGCATGCGTTTGGAACCAGATGAACATTATGGTTGTAAGAGCGCGCCATTTCGACGAGGGGCTCACTGACACAGAGCACGAGGTCTGCGGACGCAAGCACTTTTTGCTCGAGCTGAGCAAGCAGGTTCAACTCGCGTTGTTCGGCGGCATCGCGGAGCACCGCTCCGCTGGGAACAGTATAATTATCGGCGATGTCGTAGACGACCTTGTCCGCCTCGAGAAGCTGGACAAAGGGATGGGCATGTGGAGAGTATATCCAGACAGCTGCCCGCCGACCGCCTGTGGTGAACTTCTTCAAGGCGCGGGCGATCAGCCTGTAGTTCAGGTCTTTTAGTCTTGGCGAGTTTCGGATTCCCGGAAGCACAATAGGGTCAAAGACCCAAAGATTCGGACCTTTCCGGGTCAGCCGGTTCCAGATGGAAACTTGCTTCCATTTCATTGCCCGCGGTGGATTGACATAAACAACATCCAAATGAGCAGCCAGCCGGCTCATCAGGTGCTGCTTCCGATAGCGCAGACATCCCCAGTCGAGGTTGGAGAAACAGATGATAATAGGTGACCTGCTGCGCTGATGTGAGTTCATATCGAAGTTGCTTTCGCATGCGCATGGTCGGCTCTCCGGCAGAAGTATATATCTTCGGGAAGCAGACCGTAGCGAGCAAGAACGCCCGGTTCCAGTTGGGATGAGAACTGATCCACAATGACCTCAAACCCCGCATGCTCGAGTCTCATTCTATAGTCTCTGCCGTATAACCAGACATGATCACTCTGCCCAAACAGGCGCTGCCGTTCTTCCGGCGCGGTGACCGTCGGATCTTCGAGGGTAGCGCCCATGCTTGAATCCATGGGCACTTGGAGTATCGCCCATCCTTCGGGTGTGAGGATCCTGTGAATCTCTCTCATCGCCGCTCGATCATCAGGGATGTGCTCGAACACATGGCTGTAAAGCACCACGTCGAAGGATGCATCGGTGGCCGGGATATGAGTGATGTCCATGGCCATCATGGCGTGAGGAGAGTGAAGATCGGCACTCACGTACGTAAGGTTCTTCATCTTGCGGAAGGCATTTTGAAATGCCGGTTCCGGAGCGATATGCAGCACGCGCTGTGGGACCGTAAAGAAATTGGTCCGATCCTGAAGGTACAGCCAGAGCAATCGATGCCGTTCGAGACATTTGCATCCCGGACACTGGGCATTGGGTCTGCGCACCACACCAAAATCAACGAAGTGCGGGAAGGAGGTCTGGCAACAGGGGCAGGTTGGCATGGGCTGCCTATGCCTTCCTCCCGGCAGAGGCCATGGCGTCTGCGGGCTTTTGCACGCGGATAAAGGCGTTGTTTTCCCGATACTGATGTGTTTCTGCCTGGGCGGCAAACTGGGTGGCGATCAGGTCCTCGATTTCCCCCGCCAAAAAACGGTAGTGGTGCAGACGCTCGCCGGTGAACTCCTTGGTACGCTGGATGGGAGTCGAAATGCCCATGATGCCGCCGGGGCGGAGCACGCGCCAGGCTTCCTTCAGCGTCTCCTCGATCGACAGACTGTAGTCGATGCTGGAATAAAAAACGCATCCATCGAACACATGGTCTCGGAATGGCAGGCAGTCTGAAACTGCGCTCGCAAATGGAAATGGGTACTCTTTCTGGCTTGGCATGGGATCGATGCCCGCATAGATACAGCCCCGCGCCTGGTGATATTCCGCAATCCAGCCACTGCCACACCCGATGTCCAAAACCTGTCCGTGCAAGGCCAGCCGATCGAGAAAATCATCCGCCATGCATTGGGCGACTCGGGTCAGTTCTTTCGCCTGGGCACTGCCATCCCACGTGCGTTTGCGCCATTGCGTGAGCGCTTCCTGCACGGATTGCCAGGTTGGGTAGGATCTATACCTGTCTTCTATCGACGGAGGCATCAGGTCCGGCCCATAGCTCTCCATCCTGAAGGGATGATGGCAAGAACTGCATGTAAGAAAATCCTCTTCGTCGATCTGCAGAGATGCCCGGCAACAAGGACTGCAGAACTTCTCCCATACCTTAGGCATGCCACGACCTCCAGCCTTTGATGTAAAGGGCAAGAGCGATATGGCCGCTCACCCTTCTCCTTTCGAATTCCCATTCGCCCACGTATGCTCCTGCGATCATGCGTGGCGCAATCTGTACGACTGGTTTGTCAAGCGGTTCGCAATCCAGATCTGTTGCGTGGATTCCTGGCATGGTCATCCCGTCTTGATCGCGACCGCTGCCGATGTCGTGTATTCTGTGTCCACAGGGTCCAATTGCTCCAACAGCGAGGCACAGATCAGAATCATGAATGACAGCGATGTATGCATCCATCCGAGGTGGCGTCCAAACACCGGCCAGAGATAGTAGCAGAATCGTTGGCCCCAAAATGTCCAGAAGCCATTAGCCCTCCGCTGTTCCCTGATTTCAAATCCGGTCTCCATCAGCAAAGACCTGAGGCCATAT
Organism: Acidobacteriota bacterium; assembly: GCA_041501225.1. GTDB lineage: Bacteria > Acidobacteriota > UBA6911 > UBA6911 > UBA6911 > JAFNAG01. The sequence goes on along the minus strand of JBGQNR010000002.1, from coordinate 28,419 downwards.
ACGGTGAATCGGAAGTAGTCGTGGGGCTGGCAATGTTCCCCCCACAAGAATGGCGTAGTAAGGATCAACGCACCGCCGGGTTTAAGCACACGACGTATTTCCGTAAGCATCCGGCGACTGTCGGTCACGTGCTCCAACACCTCAAAGGATACGACGGTATCAAAGTATTCATCCTTGAAAGGGAGATCCAGTGCGGTGCCGAAGACATCCACATTGTCTTCTTTTCCCAAAAAGGTAGTCGGGTAGTCCAGGGCGACATATCGATCCACAAAACCGGCAAAGTAGTGCGCGAAACGTTTGTCGCCACATCCGACATCCAGAAGACGGCCGGACGCATGCCTGGCGGCCCGCCCGATGAGTCGTGCAAGACTCCTTGTGGCCAGCCATTTGTAGCTCGAGAACCTGGTGAACGGATCAGCCGGATTGACCGCACCAAAATCCCATTTCATGATCTAACCGCCCCATCTCGGTTCATTCCCATCATCCTCTATTCCAGCCGAAGTCCCTTCTCGTTGGCAGCCGCCGGATCGGACCTTTCCTCGTAGCCCCGCAGTGGTACTTCGCTCTGGGACCAGGGCATGGCCACGGTATGGCGCGCACCACAAGCCAAAGCAACCTCTCGGACGTTTTCGTATCCGGCCCCATCCTCGTTGGTGTAAGGAACTATCACTCGGTCGAAGGTCCCCCTCTGCAGCTCCGCACGCAGCGCAATTGGGAACTTTCCCCAATTGAACCGCTCTCCCGGACAGCAGAGCACCTGGTCGACAATAGGGCATTTGTCGAAACTATCCCTGGTCGACCCGGTCGTCAGGACAGTGATGTGCGCGGCAGGATATCTGCGCCTCAGGATCAGCAGCTTGACCAGGGCAGCTCGTATGGTCACCGATCTCAAAAACAGAATTCTGGGCTCAGATTTCAGTCCAATCTGGTTGGGGGTGGCATAGCGCTCCTGCGGATGGCCTTCGTAGATCTGCACCAGCAATCGGGTGAAGCGGTCCGCCTGGATTTTCAGGTTGAACTCACGTTCCACCCAGTTCCGTCCAGCGTATCCCAGTGAGGAAGCCAGCGCCGGATTTCCGACAATGCGCAAGATGGCTTGGGCGAGGGCATCCACGTCACGTTCGGGCACCAGGATACCGGTCCGCCCGTCGAGAACCAGTTCGGGGATTCCGGAGTGGCGGGTGGCAATTACAGGAATGCCGCCGGCCTGCGCTTCCATTAATGCTACCGGTATGCCCTCCTGGTCCCCATCATGCGCCGTAATGCTGGGTTGGAGCAACACATGGCAGTCTGAAATTTCGCGGCAAACCCCCGCCCCATCAAGCGCTCCCACAAATTCGATTTGGGACTCCATGCCGAGTTCTTTCCGCAGGGACTCAAGCTGCGGTCTATCCTCTCCTTCCCCGACAACGCGCATCGTGAGTGAGGGATCGATTGCGAGAGCGACTCGAAAGGCTCGTAGAGCATACGGAATGCCCTTTTTCTCAGCAAGGCGGGACACCATAAGCAGCCGCTTTTGCTTCGTCTGGGCCAACATTGGTCCACGGTCTTTGAATACAAACCACGCGAGATCGACGCCCAGGTGCACCGCGCTCACTTTGTCCGGAGGGCAGCCGATCTCAATGAGGCGCTGCCGGCCGACTTCCGAGATGCAGATACAGTGAGAGCTGAAGTGAAAAAGCGTCTGGTACTGCTCCACCCATCGTGGACTGTGCAGCAGCATCGACACATCGTAACCGTGGAAGATCGTTACCGACGGTATATCGTTCATCAGGCCGACCTGCATGCCCGCCAGTCCTGACGGCCCGAAGTGCGAGAATACCAGATTTGCCCCGGCTCTGGCAGCCAGTCCAGGATACTCAGCCTCGGATTTCGCCACGGTCAGATTTTGCGTCGGGAAGATGTCCAGGTTCTCCGACCGGGTGGTAAAGATGTGGTGGTCAAATGCAGTCAGGCTGTTGATCAGCCTATATGTAAAGATTTCCGAACGGGGCAAGTACCTGGCAACAATGTGTCCGATAATCGGCTTCATATCAGCTGTCCTTGATGTCTCTGGTTTCGTCGAGAATGCGAACTACCTGATAAAACGCCGCGTGCCAGAATCCAGCAGAATGCCAAGGCGTGGGCAGGTCCCTCCGGCAGAGCGCAGAGGAATCTCTTTGCGAACCACTTCGTCGTCCGCACCCCGGCAGGCTGGGCTTTTTCGGACCAGGCTTCATAGGCAAGAATCCGCCCGCGTCCCGCCAGAAGGCCTAGTAATTCGGAGCGCCAATAACCCAGCCCGCTGGGTGTGTTATATGGAATGACAGCCAGATCGTATCGGGTTCCACAAAGCCGCAACAGGGCTCGCAGGCCGAGGCGCGCAAAGGAGAATTTCCCGTCGCCATAAGAAATCATTCGAATTCCTGGCAACTGCTTTGCCAGCGTTTCGGCGACACCGTCCTGACAAAGTACGTCGATTCCTGCGTCCGGGAAGGTGCGCGTAAGCTCCGAAATCAGAAACTTGAAACGATCGAGCGGGCAAAGCCGCAGCGCGAGAAAACGTTTTGTCTTCAGTGAAGGTCTGAGCCCCTCGAGGGACATCACTGCAGATCCGATGTCATTTTCGGGCCGGAGAGTCATGTTCCCGGGACTCCGCCGCGATTGATCCCGGCGCGGACCGAGGCGGTATAGCGCCTGCCAACGGGCGATGAGCCGCTGGATGGGATAGGAACCGAGAACTTTCTCCTTCGCGCGCCGGCCATAGGACAGCCGGAGCGACGGATCGTTCAGCAAACTATCGATCGCACGAGCAATGGCTTGCGCATCGCCCGCCGGGCAAAGGAATCCGCATTCACTATGGTCAATCATTTCGCTGATGCCGCCGACCGCCGTGGAAACCACCGGTTTGCCGGCAGCCATAGCCTCCATGAGCACAACCGGAAATCCCTCCCAACGGGAGGTCATCACGAAGACGTCAAGCATATTGTAGAAGCTGTAAACATCAGTCACTTCCCCGAGAATGCGTACATTGGACCGCAGCCCGAAATCCGAAATCAGCGCTTCGAGGTGTTCCCGAAGATGCCCATAGCCTCCGATGACAAACTGCGCTCCCGGATGCTTGGCACAGACCAGGCTGGCGGCGCGAATGAGCGTTTCATGGTCCTTCTGTTCCATGAGCCGGCCTATCGTTCCGACAACGAGTGCGCCCGGATCAATGTCCAGGGCCCTCCGCACCTCAACAGGACTCTTCCGGCTGCCGACGGTGGCATCGATCGCGTCATGGATGACCACAGAAGCCTGTTCGAATCTGGGGGAGATTGCCAGATAGCTCGCACGGACACCTCCGGAACAGCAAACAATCCGGTCGCAAAAAAAGCGCAGCGCCGCCCACTCGAACAATCGGAAGCTTCGGGGATAGGTTTGTCTCACCGACGCTCTCTCGTTCTGGAGTTCGGCGATGATCAAGGGAACGTCTTCCAGTGTCGCGGCGAGGTTGCCATAGGTATTATCCCAACCCAGCAGAGAATCGACGATGTCGGGAGAGAATCGGGATATGGCTGTTCGGATGCGCGCGACACGACGATACTGGCTTCTCTCTTCGTCGATATGCAGAAAGTCCACTGTAACCCCAAGTTCCCGGATTCTGTCGACCAGGTAGGAATTGCCGGAGGTGAGGACGCAGACATGGCACCGGAACCGCGTGGGGTCAAGGTACTTCAGGCGCAGGTAGAGCTGAAACTGGACTCCGCCGGTGTCGAACTGGGCAATGAGAAACAGAATGCGTCGCGGCGTTGCCGGCCCTGCACTTTCCGGCTCCAACACTCCTTCCGACTCAGGAATCAGAACACTTTGCGCGTGGTCCATTTCAACGTTTCCAGTGGTTTTCCCTGCCGGAGGTTTTCGATATTCCACAGAGCATCGCTGTAAAACTCCTGCTGCTGCAGGGCCTGCTCAACGACCTCAGAGGCGCGGCTCGACCGGCCGAGCCTGGCATAGGCAACCCCCAGGTTGTTCAAACATTCTGGGAACTGCTGATAGAGATAGCCCCCGTAGAGAGAATTCTCAAAAGCTTCCACGGCTTTATCCGCCTGACCCGCCGCCAGGTAGATGTTGCCTTTATAGAAGTGCGCCTCGACGTGGTAGGGATCTTCTTCTATGAACCTGTTCAAAGCTTCCAGACATTCGTCAAATCTCCCCGACCGATAAAGAGCCATGAGGCGCTTCCACTGGAGAACCCGGGATTTTGGGGTGTACTCCAAGGCCAATCGATAATTCTCGGCAGCCGCATCCAGTTCCTTGTTGTCCTCATGGTAACGGGCGATTTCCGAATAGGCGTCGCTGTAACTCTTGACAAAACTGTCCCGGTATAACTCCGCCTGTTCGGGAAAGAGGGACCGGATTCGATCAAGCATCTGGATGTAGCAGGAATAGGTAACCGATGTTTTTTCGCCCGATCCCCAGTTGCAATCGTCGCAGTAGCCTAGATTTTGATTTTGATAACAAAATTTAAATCGAGCCGCAAGCCGTAGAAGGAATTCCTGATCCTGGCACCGGGGCAGTCCTTCGTTGAAGTAACCGGTTTGGCGCAGGGCCTCCTGGCGCACCAGCACCGTCGGGAATGGGACAAAGTTGTGACGAACCAGATATCGGAAAACGTCGCCGCTGTGGCCGACGTGCCATTTGCCGTTCAGCGACCGGTAAATAATGCCATCGCGATTGACAACATAGAGATTGCCGCAGAAGACTGCGGTTTCGGGATGGGTTTCTGCGAGTGCAAGCTGGAGGTCCAGTTTATCCTTTATCCACCAGTCATCGGCATCCAGAAATGCAACATAATCGCCGCGTGTGATCTCGACGCAGCGGTTGCGTGCCGCGCCGCGCCCGCGGTTTTCCTGGTGAATCCCGATCACCTGGTCACCATAGCCTTTGATGATTTCCCGGGTCCGGTCTGTGGACCCGTCGTTACAGACAATCACTTCAAAATCACGAAAGGTCTGAGACAGGACGCTATCGATCGCTCTTATTAAGGTGGCTTCGGCGTTAAATGCAGGAATTACCACAGAGACCTTAGGCATTCAGAATCCTCAAGTTCCTAGTTAACGATCCATGGCTCATGGCAACTCAACGGTACTCATACAAATGCCTCGGGATTGCAATTGCAGCGGGCTGCGGATATGAAATCGGGCGCTTTCCAAATCTTGCCCTCGAATTGAATCTCGCGCACGATCAGCATCCCATCCCCGGTCTTGATGACGGCCGCATGCGGCGACAGTTTCAGGAGTGTCCCGATAGGTCTGGAGAGGTTAAGGAGAGCAGGGTCTGTGCCGATTTCCGCCCTTGTTAACCGAATCGTCTTGCCCTGAAAGGTCGTCCATGCCCCAGGTGCGGATAGAGACGCGCGCACCAGGTTATAGACTTGCCTGGACGGTTTGCTCCAGTCGATCCGATAGTCTTCATGTTTCGGTCCGGAAAATGTCAGCGCCCGCGTTTCGTCTTGGGGGATTCGAGACGACGAGCCGTCAATTAGGCCCTGAACCAAAGGTCCAACGAGGCGAAGGCTTTCCACAATCGCTTTGTGTTGCAGTGTTGAGTAGGTATCGTCGTCCGCAACTCGAATGGGTGTTTGCAAAATAATGTCACCGGCATCCACCCGTTGCACCATGTGGTGGACGGTAGCGGCAGACTCCAGCTCGCCATGCTTGATCGCCCAGAAACAGGGATCGCTGCCGCGCATGCGCGGCAGCTTCGCCGGGTGAAAGTTAACCGCTGCCTGTCGGGGAATCTGGAGCACCTCAGGCGGGACGATCTTGCGGAATCCTGCGCTCACAAGAAGATCGGGCGCCAGCAAAGCGAGGTTTCGGCAACAGTCGACGGTGCTCAAGTTCTCAGAGCGAAGCACAGGAATGCCAAGATCGCATGCGCGCGCAAGCAAATCACGGCCCATCCCCAGTCCATATCGATCAGGCACAGGCATCGGGCCGGTCACATCCCCATCCCTCGGCGGGGCAAGGACCAGGCCGACCACCTCGCATCCGGGGATTTCAAGCAATTCAAAGAAGTGAGGAATGCCAAAAGGCGAGTTTACGTCGCTGAAAAAGACTGTGCGTAATATCCGATCAGCCATACCCTTCATCCCTGGAAGCGGCAATCTCGTTGGAGTGTGGACAGGCCATTCATGACTTTTCGATCACCGAAAAGGCCCAAACACGAGTGCCTGTGCAGCCAACAGACATATTCAAATGCCGACTGCCCTGTATCATTAACTACATTCCTGGCCAATGTACTTCTCTCCAATCTGTACAGTGAAAGCAGAAAGGGTGATCAAATGTGCCGGTAATATGCTGTGCACGCAATTCGCGATAGGACTCGCCCTGCCAGATCTCCTCGAGGCTTTGATCGCGGAGATCCCCTAACGAATGCCTGGTCTCCCAGTCAGCGCAACAAAATCGGATCTTCCCTTCGTAATTGATGACTACGCGCTCAAAAACATAAGGGCAAGGGTGCCTGTACTGAAATGGGTGAGTGTATAAACGCCTTTCCGGGCTGACCAGGTTATTGTGCTGGTGATAATCACGGATATAGACCGCGTCGGCCTTGCCGGTCCAGAATTTTACGAATGGGCCAATTTCATGATGATTAGCGGCTTGGGCAACGAAGCTGACTATCACCTGCCGTGCATCGCCTGCGCGCTTCGCATCTTCTATGTAGCCAAGCGTATTATTTATCACTTGGTCAAAAAGACAGGCATGCCGAACCCTAGCATAGGTTTCGGCAGTGGCGGCATCCAGACTGACCTCCAGATGGTCGAGGCCCGCCTCGATTAGTTGTCGGCGCATCGCGGCTGTCAGAAGAGTGCCGTTCGTGGTAATCCCAACGTTTCGTATGCCCCGCTCCTTCGCATATCGAATCATCGCAGGCATATCCCGCCGGAGCAGCGGTTCGCCGCTGTTCAACGGCCTGAACCAGGTATCGGGATGCACAGCGACTTCATCGACGATCTTGTGATATAAACCGATGTCCATGTCTCCAAGAAATCCGTCATGTTGGGTCAAGGCGCTGTTCGGGCAGTGTGTGCAGGCCAGGTTGCAGCGTGTAGTGGCATCCACCAGCACTATTTCCGGAAACGGCGGAATCCGCGGGGCAAAACGCTTTCCGGTCGCTCTGAACTCTTCGACCATTTGCGGTGTGACCAGATTCATATGATTATGAGCCGTACTACCTGCGTGTTTTATTCAGATCAGGACTCTGTCGCTACAAACTGCTGATTTAGGACTTCTGACTATCAACAACGCACTACTCTCCCGGTTCCTCTCCTTCACTCTGCCGGGATCAGCGTTGGTAGTACTGAAGTACTCTGGTAACTGCGTCAATCACATCCGACACATCGCGGTCGCTGAGCTTCGCCGAAAGTGGCAGTGAAACTGTCCTTTCCGATATGAAGCTGGCATTGGGAAACATCTCGGGGGAATATCCAAACCGGTCGCGATAGTACGGGTGAAGATGGACGCCCCGATAATGTACTCCTGTGCCAATACCCTCTTGGTGAAGTGCCTGGAGCACGATATCGCGATTTACGGTCAGCTGCTCCAGCTCCAGAAGGATTGTGTACAAGTGCAGGGCATGTCTATCTCCTGCTGCTACTGGTGGAGGCAAAGCAACAGGTAGCACGCTGAAAGCGTCGTCGTACCGCCCCCAGATCTCTTGGCGCCGCAGGGAGGATTCCTCAATGCGAGCCAGTTGATGTAGCCCCAAGGCTGCCTGCATATCCGTCATGTTGTATTTGAATCCCGGTGCGATCGTTTCGTAGTGTCTATAACCATTATCCGAGAAGCGTTTCCACGCATCGGCCGAGAGTCCATGCAGGCGCATCACCCGCAGATTCTGGACTAGACTTTCGTCGCGAGTGACGATCATCCCTCCCTCACCTGTGGTTAAGTTCTTGGTGGGATAGAAGCTGTAGGCAGTAAGCTGGCCATACTGCGCGATCTTTCTTCCTCGATGCTCGGTTTCGATGGCGTGAGCGGCATCATTGATCACCATTAAGCCGCGCTCACGCACGAGCGGCTCAAGGCTGGTCACATCAACCGGGCGGCCGGCGAAATGCACCGGGATGATGGCCCGAGTGCGATCGGTCAGGCAAGGCTCCACATCCTGCAGGCGCAGGTTGAACGTGAAGCGGTCCACATCGCACAATACTGGAGTGCCGCCGGTGTGAATGACGCTGTTGGCGGTGGACACAAAAGTCATGGCCGGAACTATCACCTCGTCTCCAGGCTGGATGCCCGCGGCGACCAAGGATAAATGCAGAGCGGCCGTGCAGGAATTGACCGAAACCGCGAAAGGGGCTCCCTGGTAGGCTGCGAATTCCTGCTCGAATCTCGCGGTCTTCGGACCGGTACCTATCCAGCCAGAGCGAACTGTGGCAACCAACTCATCAATCTCAGCTTCCCCGATGAGCGGGCGTCCGAAGACCAGGTACTCGGTGCGTATGGGTGTACCGCCTGCAAATGCCGGGGCAGATGGGCTTTTGGCAACGGTGGGTGACACCGGACAATCCCTCCAGCCCCATGGTTTTTTAATAGGTCCTGCATCGCACTTTTCTAACATATTCACCCTGACTCCCGGCTTCGATTCAAATCAGGCCGGGATACTGTCTTGGCTGATGATGTCCCTATCGCTGCTGGAGGCGGGACGGAAGCCTCCGACAGACATCTCCTTCCAGTCTTCACATCGTCAAATCAGCGCTTTTTCTTCAATAAATAAATCATGATTTGGGATGAGGTTCTCCTGGCAAACCAAACCCACGCCAAAGTACGGTGACGGGAAAGTGTCCACGATCCACTTCCAAGCATGAGAGGCAGGCTGCGCTACAACAGGATGGGAATTCGGACCCGCACAGGTAAGGACCAAATCATGTCCCCCTTATCACTTGATATTCCAGCCTTTTTCAGGTGATAGTGTGAATCTGTGGATCGCGAATCGCCGGAATTTATCCTTGAGGGGTCCATCAAAGAAATCAACAATGATTTCGGGCAAAAATGTTCAAAGAAGAGCTCAAGTTCCATCAATTTCCGGAGGATCCGATACCAATCCGACTGCATTTGGATTGAGCATATTGTCCATGCAATGAATAAGTGCCTAGAGGCTATTGCCTTTCGGTGGATCTCGGAATCGTCCCTAGTCCTAAAGATTGTCGTACCTTGGATCGATGAGGCCGCATGGTTGGAAAAGAGCCGCGTTGGATTTCCGGAGCAATAAAATTCAATGAATAAAAACACATTGGGTAAGCCGGCGGGTCCAGAAACAAGCGCAGGCAACCTGTCTGCATGCCGATGCGTGCAGACGCTGGTTTTGCCGGAAAATACAGGCCCGCTTCATACCATCCTGGTCGATGCTCAGGGCAACACGTATTATTCGGATGAGATCAACCACTGTGTAGCCTCGACAAACAGCCAAGGGGATTTCCTTTGGCGCTGCAACTCCGGAGGATCCGGCAATGAGAAGTTCCGATACCCGCGGGGAATTTCATTAGGGTGGGTCGAGCATGGGGGCTCATCCGAAGCTTGCATCGCGGTTGCCGACGGATGGAACTGCAGGATCCGGTTCCTTACTCGAGGTGGCCGCTATCTCCATTCCTGGAACGGGGCAGGCGATGCAGAATTTGGTGAGCTGGCGGATGTGCGGTTCATCGCGGACCGTACACACACAGTAGACGACCTCACCACAGGGTACTGGCTGATCCTCGACCGTGGCAACCACCGGGTGTGCGGCCTGCGACAGGACGGGCGGCTGCTCTTCCAGGTGGGCCGGCAGATGGCTCCGTTTGCGACTTTGCACTGGACTGCGCCTGCGCTTGCTCCGAGAAATCATGAGAAGAACTCCCTGCTGGTTTCTGACTTTTCCCCATTTGATTTCCTTTATTACCCAGCGCGGATATTCGGATGCTCGGAGGACGCGATATTTGTCTGGCAGCCCCTGGAGCAGCGGCTCATGCTTCTTCTCTACGGAAATCTCCTGCCACTCGCCGTGGGACCGTCCGGGATCGAGGAATGGATCTCCGCAGATGGGGCTGGATACGTCGCCTGGTCTTCTCGTGACCGAAGGATCATCTTTCTCGATAACACCGGCGAGGTTCGATCTGAAGCAAGGATTGATGGGATCCCCGTGCCTTCTAATCTTCCGTCCAATGAGTGCTGGGTGCAGTCTTCCAGCGGCTTGCATCGAATGGTCGCGGAACGGGGAGATCCCGGCCGCGCGGACCGGCCTTTTCGCAATGCCGCTATTGTGTCCGGTACAGCTCACAGAGAACTCAACCGCTTTTGGGAGAATAAGGCGCATGTTGAATGCGCCATCGATTGCCTGATTGCCAGTCTGGACCCGCTGATCGCACTTGCCGGCCGATTGTTCGCGGCCGGCCGCAGGGGCCCAATCATTGCGGAAGATCTGGCGCAGATGCATGCCGAGCTCTCTGACCTGAAAAATGAATGCTCTCGAGCAAGAGCGGCCTTCAGCGATGCGGTCCAACCATTCTTGCTGGCAGTGCTTAAGCTCAAGCTCAGCGCCATGCCTCTAGCCTGCGCACAATCCGAACTGCAGTTCGAGGCCGCCCTGACGGTGTGGCACAACCTCCTGGACCCGCTGGAGAGCAGGTTCAGACCGCTCATCCAGCAGGTGGACGATCTCTACCTGCTCTGCGCGAATATCAATGCAGCCCCACCTTCCGAAGCGGCTTCCCTGGCCGAAGTCAGGTCGTTGGCAGAGAGGATGCAATCCGAGATTTACGAGATCGCAGCCTGGATAGAAAGTTGGTGCAGGTCCGGGCCAAGACCCGGACCATTCCTCGTCTTACCGCACCGCGGCGGGACAGCCCAAATGCCCAATGGATCTGCTGCCGAACCGGGTCTGCTGCTGCGCCGGCCGCCCTGGACCACGGAAAGGGGAGATCCAGATCTCATAAGAGAAGTGGACCAGATCCAGCTGGGCAGGTTCGGCTCACCGGGGTCGTCGCAGCCGTTCAGCATAGCGGTGGACGAGGATGGCCGTTTGTTTGTGAGCCTCTTCGGTAACCACAAGGTTGTGGCTTTCGATTCAGGGTACAGACTCTCAGTTGTCCTCGGCGGTCCTGGTTCTGATCCTGGCAAGTTTAACGGCCCTACCGGTCTGGCGATAGATAAAATGGGACGCCTGTATGTTGCGGATTCGTATAACCGCCGCATCCAAATCTTCAATCCGCCATATGAACCTTCGCATCTCTCACAAGTTTTGACGGCGACCTCAGACCAGTTAGGTTGGCTCGGAGGAATATGTATATTGCCCGATGGCCATGCATTGGCGGCTGATGCGGGAAATCACAGAATTGTTCGGGTGTCATCCTCGGATTTTTGTGAGCCCTTCTGCGGCCAGGAAGGAAGGGGTCCGGGGGAGTTTCGCAATCCGGTCTCTATCTGCATCGGTGGCACGGGGAAGGGGGAAAGACTCTGGGTTGTCGACAAGCGGAACCATCGTCTGCAAGGATTTGATTTCGCCGGCAAATACCTGGGAGAGGTCGGAGGCTTTCACCTCAAGCCTGCATCTCTTCGTTACCCGATTGCGGCAGCCATAATGCCTGGTGGTTCGATCGTGGTCGGCCAAGAGGCCCCGGGAGCCTGCCTGGTGTTTTTCTCACCTGCAGGAGATGAGCTAGGGCGCGTCTTCCTGGACTACGCACCGGGCGGGATGGCCGTGCACGGCAGACAACTCTTTGTCTGCCAGTTTAACGGCGACTGCATTCACGTGTATGAGCATCTCCAGATTCCCGATTGACGGCAGGTAAACATTGCGTTCCCATTGCTCCAGGAACGAACACTTTGACCTCTGCCAGCGATTGTCGATCTGCCGGCTGCGAATTCCAACCTGCATGCTCAGCTTTTCACTCATGACTAAGCGTTCTGCCGCTTCCTTGACAGTTCCCTCCCTTCAAGGTACCTTTCCTCGCCTTTAGAATCAGCCAGAACGCACCTCTGGCAAACGCAATCCGAAGTCAGGAGAAAGACTCTTGTCCAAACTACCCCCTAGAGACGACATACGAAACATCGCCATCATTGCCCACGTCGACCATGGCAAGACGACCCTGGTGGATGCGATGCTCAAGCAGAGCGGCACATTCCGCGAAAACGAGCGCATCATCGAGCGCGTGATGGACAGCCTCGATCTCGAGCGGGAGCGCGGCATCACCATTATGGCCAAAAACACGGCCATCCACTTTTGCGGGGTTAAAATCAACATCGTGGACACTCCCGGCCACGCCGACTTCGGGGGGGAAGTCGAGCGCGTCTTGAAAATGGTCGACGGCGTGATGCTGCTGGTCGATGCCTCGGAAGGCCCGCTGCCGCAGACGCGTTTCGTGCTCCGCAAGGCCCTGGAGGAGAAACTGCCCGCTATCGTGGTGGTCAATAAAATTGACCGTTCCGACGCCAGGCCGGAGGAGGTCGTCAATGAAATCTATGACCTTTTTATCGATCTGGATGCCAACGAGGAGCAGATAAGTTTCCCCATTCTCTATGCCATCAGCCGCGACGGCATTGCCAAGCGCTCCTTGGAGGATACCTCGCAGGATCTGCGCCCGCTCTTTGAGCAGATCCTGGAAACCATCCCCGCGCCTCGACCGCTGCTCAGAGACAGACTGCAGATGCTGGTAACGACGCTCGACTACAACGACTACGTGGGACGGATCGCGATCGGAAGGATCTTCTCGGGCAAGGTTGCTGTCGGCGACAATGTCTCCGTCTGCAAGCTCGACGGCACCATCGAAAGGACGCGGATTACCATGCTCTACACTTTCGATGGCCTCAAACACAAGCCGGCCAGCGAGGCCAGCGCCGGCGAAATCATTGCCCTTGCCGGAATTGAAGGAATCTTCATTGGTGAGACCGTCACAGATGCAGAACATCCCGCGCCGCTGCCGGTCATCCAGGTCGATGAGCCCACCATTTCGATGGTTTTCCAGGTCAACACATCTCCGTTCGCCGGCAGGGACGGCAAGTTTGTGACCTCACGCCATCTCAGAGGCCGCCTCGATAAGGAAACGCTCGGCAATGTCGCCATCCGCGTGGAGGATGCGGAGGTCATGGATAGTTTCAAGGTCTCCGGACGCGGAGAGCTTCAGCTGGGGATCCTGATCGAAATGATGAGGCGCGAAGGTTATGAGATGCAGGTTTCCAAGCCTGAAGTCATCATGCGGGTCGTGGACGGTAAAAAACTAGAGCCGATCGAACTCGTGGTCATCGACAGTCCTGACATTTTCATCGGAGTGATCACCGAAGCCCTCGGACGCCGCAAAGGGCGCATGGTGAAAATGGTAAATCATGGAGGCGGGCGAGTACGGCTCGAGTTTGAGGTGCCGACCCGGGGCTTGATCGGCTTTCGCTCCGAGTTCCTGACCGACACCAAGGGCACCGGATTGCTTAATACCCTCTTCCTGAAATGGGGCGAATGGTCGGGTGAGATCACAAACCGGTTGACCGGGGCTCTGGTCGCGGATCGGGCGGGGATGGCTACGAGTTATGCGCTCTACAACCTGCAGGAGCGGGGAGAGCTGTTCATTCGGCCGGGAACTGCAGTCTATGAAGGTATGGTTGTGGGAGAAAACGCACGCAACGTCGACCTCAATGTGAATGTCGTCAAGGAAAAGAAGCTTACCAATATGCGGGCTTCCACGGCCGACGAAGCCATCCGCCTCGTACCGTTTCGTGAGCTGTCCCTTGAGCAGGCGCTCGAGTTCATCAACGACGACGAATTGGTGGAGGTCACTCCGCAATCCATCCGGTTGAGAAAGAAAGTGCTGGCTGCCAACCAGCGGTGAAAAAAGCATAGGCAGCCACGAAGAACACGAATTATTGCTGTTTGGCGATTTCCCTATTTGCCGGGCGCAGCGGGGCGGGGAGCAGTGTTGCGGCGCCGGAAGTCAACCTTCAGTGTAACTTCCTGTGCGGCGCCATCCTTTGGCTGCCTGCGGACGACAAATACGGCCTCATCGCCCCACCTCTTCTCAGCCATCAATCGATTCATCGTCTCAGCATCCGGCAGGGGAATTCCATCCATGGAAAGAAGTACATCCCCAACCTGAAATCCGCCCAGTTTGGCTGGAGAGCCTTCGTTGACCGAAAGAACCCGGCGGCGGGTCTCGCCCGGCACTTCGTTGGTGGCGGCACCAAGCTCCGGATAGAGCGGCGCCTTTTCCGGCGGTACTCCCCATAGGTAATCCGCATAGGAAGCCCGAACACTCCCAATCGGCCGATCCCTGTCGTCAAGCACCTGGATCGGAATGATCGAAGCCATCTTGCCTTCGTACCAAGCAGCCGCCTGACGCTCAATCCCGAGATTATAGGCGACATGACCTGAGCCTATGAGCACCACCATCACGGTGTTCTCGTCGCCGTACTCTTTCAGAGCCTGAACTGCGTTGTAGCCCATGGTCGCATCCCAGGTGCACTGCGAAGCGAACATAGGGGCCACCATGGTGTCGCTGATCATGGCGTTCATGCCCATGCCCTCGGCAAAGAACGCCTTGAAGAGGGCGAAATGCTCTTCGTTGGCAGTATCAATCTTCGGGGCGATGTGCGCCTTTTCTTCGGGGCTCAGATTCTGAAGCCCCTTTCTGCTGACAGCCGACACGACCTCACGGGGTGCGTTGAGAGCGAACATGCGGATATGGTGATCGCGGGCGAAGAGGAAGATGTCCCGATAGTAGTTCCAATGATAGCCCCAGTTCTTATACCAATGCGACATCTGGATAAAGCCGCTTTCGGAATAAAAGCCCAGATACCAATCGTCCAGGTATCTCTGTTCCGTATTCGGGTACATCTCGAGTCCGATCAGGACCTTTTTGCCGGCTCTTACCAGTTCCTCGATCATCTTCAACTGGACCCGATGGAAATCCATGGTGGTATGGCTTTCGCCGACGAAAATGAGCCGCGTGCCTGCCAGGCGGGCAACGACCTCGCGAGGGTTGAGCATCTCCCCGGTGGCGGTCGCCGTTACGGCATCGAGCATGATCTTCGCCTCTTTGTCTTTACGGGCAGGATCCCCAATAGCAAGGTGCATGGTGCCTTGTTGAGCCAGCGCAGTGCTCGCGGTGAAAAGGAACAGGATCAGAGCTTTTCTCATCATCATCGGCCTCCTCAGTCATGAGCATATCACAGGACTGTGATGGTCTGATCACAAGAGAAAAGTATCGGTGTCTATCTCAAATAGCGCTTATATAAGAAGTGTACACGAACTGGTTAATGCCATGAATGGACGGGCAGTCAACATGATTTTCCTTCGCCCCTCCAGGGCTCTTTGTGTGTTCTTGGTCGACCGGGGGCGGCGCCGCTGCGCGGCTTGCCCCCGTCTACTGTCTGCAGCCCCTCCGGGGCAGGCGCTCGATCGGAGCTTGCGTTCTGGCGGTCCTTCCCGGGCATGGGCTCAACGGAAATCTGGTATTTAGTGAGGAATTCGCGCGCCGGAGGCGCGAAAGAAAGTAGCCCCGGGCAAGCGAAGCGCCGCCCGGGGTTAAATGGAATGTAAACGAGAGCCCTGGAAGGGCGAGAGAAATGACTCACCTCGTTTACGCGCCATTCGTATCTGTCTCAAAATCGACCTCGGCCCAGGCGTTCTCAATTGCCACCCTAAAGCCTGCTTTAAGCTGGTGCATTTCCCTTTGGTTTCCAACGTCCGCTTGTGATAGATACAGGTCATGACAAAAAGCAAATATACCCCCATGAATAATGCGCCCCTCGACTTGAATCGTCGGGATTTCGTCAAAACCCTGGGAACCTGTTCTGTGGCCGCCGGAGGCATTGTCCTGGGAGTCCCCGGTTTCGGACAGGAAAAGCCCGCTCCGGCCAAGGTTGAGACGAACATCGGCGACTTTATGAAGGTGCCGAAGACCAAGAGCTCCCTGCCTGGTCCCTTCCCGGGCCGGGTCATCAAAGTCACCGACAAACAATCTTTGCAGGCAGACCGGTTCGATGCGAAGGTCATTGCCGCCATGGTCGAGAAAGGCATCACCAGGCTCACCGGGAAAAGCATGAAGGAAAGCTTCGGCATGTTCTTCCAAAAGAGCGATGTCATCGGCCTCAAGGTCAATCCCGTCGGACCGCCGCTGATCAATACTCATCCGGAGCTGGTCGAAGCCGTCATCGAATGGCTGGCGCAAAACGGCGTGCCGAAACAAAACATCATCATCTGGGACCGTTTCGACTACATGCTCAAGGACGCTGGGTTCACGCCCGCGCACTTTCCCGGCGTCGGAATTGAAGGTTTGCAGACGATGGATGAAAACGGAAACAACTGGCGCGACAAGAACGGCAAGCATCTGAGTGTCGACAATTTTGACCAGGAGGTCTTTTACTTCGCCAAGGAAATCATGGGTAAGAACATTCGGGGTTACAAAGACGACGAGCTCTACCTGAACCAGCACGTATTTAATGGAGAATACTCTTTCTTCGGCAAGTTGATCACCAGGAAGCTGACGAAGATCATCAACCTTGCGGCATATAAGAACACCGGCAACGGCATCTCCATGGCCTGCAAAAACATGGGTTATGGTTCCCTCTGCAATACCGGGCGCCTGCACGACCCCTTGTTTTTTAATGTCTGTACCGAGGTTCTGGCCGCTCCTGTAGTCCGCGACAAGCTGGTCCTGAACATCACCGACGGCATCCGGGGGCAATATGAAGGGGGGCCCGACAAAAACGCCCAGTTCGTTTACCCAAATCATTCCCTCTACTTTGCCACGGATCCGTTTGCTCTCGACATGATCTGTCACCGCGAGCTTGTGGCCAAGCGCAAAGAAATGGGGATCCAGGTGAACGAGAATCCCCGTTGGACCGAATATCTCCTGTATGCCGAAAGGCTGGGCCTGGGTGTAGCCAGCGTGGAGAAAATCAATCTGGTTCAGGCATGATGGCGTTTCTACTTCTCTGGCTGCTTCACTTCACGAGCATCGGCCTGGCGCCGGCGCTGGGTCCAGATACAGATTTGCTTCCGCCCAGTGGTTTTCTTCAGATCTGGAAGAAAGCCGAAAATCCCCGTGTTTTCACCTCCAGCGATCTGTACGGATATATCGACGGGGGAGCGGAGATTTTCCTGGAGTTCGGATTCGAACAACTCACCGCGCAGCCCTACACCCCAGGTTCGGGGGCGGCAAAGACGGCGGCGGATGAATTCAAGGTCGAAATCTACCGCATGTCCGATCCGATCGCTGCAACCGGGATCTACCTGATGAACTGCGGAAAAGAATCTTCCGACCCCTCTTTCGCAGAGCGCCACAGCCTGAATCAGTTTCAGCTCATCTTCAAACGCAATCGTTACTATGTGATCGTCAACAACTCAGAGGGCAATGAAAAGCTCCGGCCGGCCATGCTGGAATTCGGCCGTTACATCGCGGCACGCCTGCCGGCAGAGATCCCGGTCAAACTCGACGAGTTGTTGCCGCCAAAAGGTCTGAATAGATCTTCGATCCGTCTGATCCGGGGCCCATACGCGCTGCAGTCGATCTTCACACTAGGCAACGGGGATGTTCTCCAGCTCGGCCGCAATCTGACTGCCGTGGCCGGCAACTATCAGGATGCGGCCGGCAAGTATTCCCTGGTGCTGGTGGATTATCCAAATGAGCAGGCGGCTCAAAAAGCACTGATCAATGTCCAGAGCCATCTGGACTCTTACCTCAAAGTCGAGGAGAAGGCCGATCGTCGTCTGGTTTTCAAGGATTACAGCAACGAATACGGAGTAGTTTCCATCACCGGGAAACGTCTGACGGTTCAGCTTCATCTCGCAAAAAAGCCCGTTTCCGGCCATTGACGCTAACGGCGTCTCTCCTGCGCAAGCATGAATTAGGGTCAATGGGCGGGCCGTGCGCCGGAGGCGCACAGAGACAGTAGCCGTTCGATGTGCAAGAGCCCTGAAGGGGCTACAGAGGGTATCGATAGTATTAAAGATATTGCCCGTCGAGAGGATGGTCGCATTGCAAAAGAGACAATTCCTATATCAGGCAGCCTTTTTTTGTATTTTACTCCTTCCCTACACGGAGGCTCCGAAGGCGGCCGGCAGCGTTGATCTCACCGTCACTCATCATGCGCGATCCCTTCAGCCCGGAGAGATCGTACTGCTTGAGGCCGAGAGCCGGCAGAAGCTGCGCAGGCTGAAGGCCACCGTATTCGAGCACGAGTTTCCGCTTTTCGCCGCGGACGATGAGCTCAAGTGGACGGGGCTCGTCGGGATCGACCTCGAAACCAAGCCGGGCCGCTATGTAGTCAAGTTGAGTGGCGAGGATGCCGCCGGCGCGCCTGCAACCGCGCAGTATGTCCTGATCGTGACCGCAAAGAAATTCCCAACCCGCGAACTCACGGTGGACGAGAAATTCGTCTCACCGCCCCCCGATGCCCAGGCACGAATTAAATTGGAATCTGAGAAAGTGCGCGCGATTTTTGATGTGGTTTCGCCGGAGCGCTATTGGAGCGGTCCATTCCGCATTCCCGTTCCCGGCCCGCCGATCAGCGGGTTCGGAAAGAGAAGCGTCTACAACGGGCAGCCGCGCAGTCCTCATGCGGGAACCGACTTCCAAGGAGCCACGGGCACGCCCATTATGGCGCCTAATGCAGGCAAAGTTGTTCTGGCTGCGAATCTCTACTATTCGGGCAACACAGTAATCATCGACCACGGCTTGGGGCTGTATTCCTATTTCGGACATATGTCGGCATTTTCCGTGCGCCCGGGCGACCGCGTTACCACCGGCCAGGTAGTGGGAAAAGTCGGGGCGACCGGCCTGGTCACCGGCCCGCATCTCCACTGGTCCGTGCGTCTGGTCGGTACCCGTGTTGACCCCCTGTCCTTGATCAATCTCCTGGGAAAGCACTGATCTTCGCAACCTCGATGGTTCCTGGCGGTAGTAGGCATGTACGGGCTGAAGGCTTATACCGTGGCCCGGCGCACCCGTGAGATCGGCATCCGCATGGCGCTCGGGGCCTCAGTTCAAAACAGGAGAAAACAAACAGAAAGGAGAGAGAGAGTCGTACACCATACCCCCCTGGTAATACAGATCGCGCAGGTGGAAATGGTATGCGCCCAGAAGCGCAGCGAAAAAGCGATTTCGCGTGAGCCGGACAGCACATGCGTCATTCCATACAATATGAGCAGATTGAACAGCAGAATCGCAAGCGTAGCCACATGATAAGCTGTGGCGTTCAGGCCAAACAGCCGGTACAGACCCAGCGAGAAAATTCCTCCCAACGGCCGGTAGTAATCGCTGAAGAACAGTAAATTGCCCTTCACGAGTTCGCTCACCGGATGAGACCAGTAATAGTGCAAATTGAAGATATCATCCCATAGCAACCAGGCTTGAAAAACGTGCCGAGTGCTGCAGATGAAATATGCGATAACGAGAAGCCCTGCCCCAATCGTTGGCCAGCGGCGAACAGGCACTTGTTCCCAGGAGGAATTGTGGGAGCGGGTATGGGTTCCCCAGGATTTCATAAGTCAATCCATGAATTCAGATGACTGAGTTGTTTCCATCTCGGATCAAACTCAGCCTACTTGACGTCGGTTGGCGGAGTCCATGGGGCCTTGATTCTATACCCACCTTTTACTCGCGAGCCGCCAGCACACAAATGAGTGAAGGCGTATTCTACATGGAGAGCACCCGGGGAGTAAGCAAAATTGAAAACCGCCCGTGCGTCCAAAATCCTTTCCCCGATTGCACCACAGGCGCAGTGGAACGCGACGACAGAACGCCGCACACCCAAGAGAGCCTCGATCCCCGGGACCGCCCGCAGGGATCGTTCAGGCCGCCTGCTGGCCTGGAACAGTTCCGTGCTCTGATCACGCGAAGTAGCTGGTAAACAGGCTGCGCAATTCGTGGAGCGTACTCTGCAGCAAAAGGGAAAGCGGGGCCAGATTGGTGTTGTCGCGGATGCTGATCCCAAGGAAATGGATTTCAATGCCCGGGAACTCGTGTTGCCATAGCGAAATCAACAACGACAGGCGCACAACGACTTTAATAGCGGATGTATGCATTGCCAGGCTTGTGCGGAAGTCAGAGGTCGATGTTTTCGGATCAGGCACATCAACATTCATCATTGAAGGAAGCCTGGGATAACAAAGCCCTGAGGGGGAGACACAATCTGCGTCTCCCCCTCAGGGCCAAATACAAACTTTGGTTTTATCTGCCGGGGCTCACCCCGGGCTGAATCAGGTGCGCACTTCAGGGCGATGGATTGCCACCAGAGACAGCTCTATTTTTTCTTCTTGGTAGCGAACCAGGTAAAAGAGCCGAAATCGCCCGCCTGGACTTCTCCCGACATCTTTTCACCGTCGATCTTTCCCTTGAAAAAGAGCGTGAAATCTCCGTTCGGAGTCGTGATGGTCACACTCCATTGCACCACGCCGTCCTTGACCGTGCCTTCGCCGGTCATGGGCATGCCCTGGGGACCCGACATCGAGACTTTCAGGGCTTCCTTTTCTTGAGTGAAAGTGGCCTCGCCCGGCATGTCGCCATTAGGCGTTTGCGTGGTCGTATCCCAGACGCCGGTAATATTGATATCCTTGGCCTGCTCTTTGGGTGGTTCCTTGACCGGTTCCTTGGCCTGTGGCAGCGCGGGAATCGCGAAAGCGATCAGAAAGAACCAAAACAAAATCGAGACGTTTTTGCGCATCTTCCTCTCCTCACCAATCGTACTGCAGTCCTTTGAGAGCAAACCCTATCACGAAGGTGGGGCGCGCCCAAGAGTTTTGTGCTATTTGCCGGTCGCTGCGGCAGCCTCTGTACTCTTCGCGGGCAGCACGGGACGCGCTCGGAACGTGGTAAGGGACACGCTGTCGCGCCCTGATTCTTCGCCGATGCGCTGCACTTCATACCTCCCCGCCTGAAGATATTTGATATTGGCCATGAGATAGCCGAAGCCCGGCTTGGTGACCAGATCCAGCCAGTTGCCCTGCGCGGTTTCATCGGGCGCCTCGGTCATGCCGTTGAAGTAGGTCACCTGCGGCCAGGCTCCCATGGTGGCCCGGGCGCTCCCTCCTCCCATGGTTGCGCGGCGGCTCCCGCTCGGCTCCCCGGTTTCCGGGTCGCTGTAGTTAATGCTCGTGTCCTTATAGATCTCCTGGTTGAAGATGTACGGCGCAAACCCGAACGCCCAGCGGCGATAACGATCCTGATGACGCAGATTCATCGCGTGCACTTCCGGGTCGCGATTGACCTCCGCCACGATCGCTTCGCGAATCGCATCGGTCACCTCTGCATACTGGGAATAGCGTGGATCGCGCAGGCCGCTGATGGCGGTGTACCATCCGCGAGAGAAGATGTAGGAACGGAACCCTGGCGGCACGTAACCCGAAAACTGCTGGACCCACTCATGCGAGGGATACCCGTGCGGATTGAGATAGATGTCGGGCAACCATTCGCGCCAGAGATGCCCGCGCACCAGAGCCTCCGGCAGCAACGGATCCACCTGTCCGACCTGGGAGCCCACATCCGCGCCTAAAGCGCTGTAGCGTCCTGCGTGCAGCATGTAGTTGGGCGTGAGTTTCTGCAGGTCATAGGCCATCTGAGCCCCGTCCGGATTCTCCACGGGCTGAAGGATGACATTCACCTTTTTCAAAATCTCCTGGTAGGAACGATCGGTTACCAGCAATTCTGCCAGCCGGAGGATATGGCTGGTCGACGAGACTTCGTTGGCATGCTGCCGCCCGGTGATAAAGATGGTCGGTTTCCAGGCGGTCATCTTGGCCAGCGAGACCAACTCGCCTGTCGCAGGCAGAGTGATTTCCATGACGGACACGTCCCGGCCACGATAGGAAACACCAGCCTTATACGCTTTGACTTCAGGATATGCCGAAAGCTTGTCGATAATCTCCTCGCTTTCAGCCGGACTGATGATGTGATCCCAGGTCACGATCGGAAGTTTGGGCTTCGTAGGCGCCAACCGGATATTGGAGGGGGGCGCTGCTCCGGCGTTTTTCACGAGCCGCTTCGTACGCGCATCCTTGAGCAGAATATCGACGGATATTCCGTTCACGTGGTCATAGGAAAGTGCGGTTCGGTAGATGCCTGCGTCGTGCAGCCTGACCAGATTGTCCAGGGCATCTGCAGCCCTTGCGGCCTCGCGATCGTCCTTGGTCTCTACCTGCAGTCCCAGTTCTCTAATCGCGTCCTGTCGCACCACGACGCGCCCGACGATTGGGGCCGTGGCATCGATCTTTGCCAGATCCCGTGACACCCGGCTGGGCTTCTCCACTCCTTTCTCTTTATAGGAAACTTCGATTTTCGCCTTCGAGGAGGCATTGCCGGCATAGAGGATCCGTGCCTGTCCCGCCTGGCCGGGACGGGACGGGTGAATGATAGGATAGATCATCCCGGGCGACGACAGCCTCCTCTTGACGATAGTGCGACCCATGGCGTCAAAGAAATCCAGAGTTACGAAATAGAGGTCCTCATGCAGTGATTCCAGCGAAGAGACCAGTTCTTCGTCGATACCAAGGGGGAAATCGGGTTCACTCATCCAGACCTCGATGTTCAGGTCCCGATGAAAGGGTTGCTTGTCGGGCATCGGTTTGTTATCGGTATTCTTCATCACGTAATCGTAGATGCGCGGCAGAACCTTGGACTGATAGTAGTCCCAGAATCGCTCCGGATCGGTGGCAATGCGAGCGTCCACGACAGTCTGACCATCGAGGGATGTTGTAATCCAGCCCGTGGTGACCTGAACGCGCGACCAGCCCGGAAACTTGTCCAGGTACTCGCGTTCAACAAATTTCGGGCTGAAGGCATTCCGATAGATGACTTTCCCGGATCCATCCAAAGCCTCAAGGCTGTAAATGTCCTTCGTGTTATCCACCAATTCGAGGTGGAAGGCATCCTTGGCAACTCCAAGATCGCGCTGGAAGAACTCATCGACGGGATAAAGTTCATGCAGCCACCGGCTCGGCACCATGTAAAACTTGTACTTTTTGTCGAAGTCCGGGTGGTAGTCCGCGACTTGGATCCGCACCGAACGCACTCCTTTCCCTTTCAACTCGGGAATGACCTTCTCGACGAGCCAGAGAAAACCCTGCTTGTAAGCCGACAGGACCGTCACCTGCGCGTCTCCGGCTCCTGCCTTTACCAGCTCGGCGCGGGCTTTGGCTGCAATGTCCTGGCGCACCTGCGGGGATTCGCTGAGCCGCGCCTCGATAACGACTTTGGCACCGGGTTTTGCCTTCGGCAGCACTTCATCACGAAATTTCGACCAGAACTCGTCCACTTCCCATGGAATATCGATTTTATCCTCGAACACGGGAACCGGCTCCGTAACGGCTTGGCTTGTAACGGCAACGGGAATATCCTGGAGTGTCTTTTTGATCTGGGCGGATAAATAGGCGTCCAACTGGACATCGGGTTTTTCGAGAAACAGCTTGGCCTCAAACGACTCCAGCTTTTTTTCCTTCAAATCTGCGGCAATGTTCTCCAGCTCGCCGACCGCCTGACTGGCTTGGCCGGCGCCGCTTTTGGCCTGGAAAAATCGGTTGACCTGGGTGACAACGTCATCGAGCGTCACAGCCCCGCGGGCCACATCCCATACATAGGGCAGCCGCCGCGCCAGGTATTCGCAGGCAGCCCGGGTCCCTGAAGCATCAGCGCCGGCCGCAATCGTGGCGGTGGCATTTCCAAATGCCTTGGGCACAAGATGGATCATGCCCTCGCCGCTTTGCAGGTCGTCCAGACGCGTTTTCCCGATCTTGACCAGCTGTTGCACAAGCGTGTTGTTGCGCCCCACGAGAATCGGGCTCGCTTCGCGGTTGGGTTCTTTGACCTTGCGGTCCATCTTGCTGATGGGCAGCGTGATGCCTGTCGTTTCCAGGCCAAGACGAGCCGCGATATGCGCAGCCCCAAGTGACTCAGCGGCATCCCCAATGATGATGGAGGTTTCAGTGCGGTCCGCAATGAGGTCAGGGTAGGCATCGCCGAACCACCCTTCAATAGAGTATGGGGATGTCAAATCAAAGTTCTTAGCCGGGGCGGATGGAGGCGGGCTGCCCGGCGGCGTATCCTGGGCTAATTCGTCGGGATCGATCGGAGGAGTCAGAGCTCTCGAGTTGAGACCTGACCTGCGTACCTCAACCTGGCCGACAGATTTTCCACCTGCGACCACTTCGCAGGCCGTCGCCGCGACATTGGCAAAATCCAGCGTCTTGGGCTCGAGGCCGCGCCGGTGTGCCAAGTCGAGCTCCTCCAGGAGCGCGCGCGATTTGGCGCTGTCGGCAGCACCGACTTGAATGCGCAGATCCACTCGTGCAATGCCGCGACGGTCACTGTCCACAACCATGGACTTGATGTTTGCACTGGATGCGGCAACTCCCCTGGAACGCAGATAGCGCAGAACCTGTTCCTCGATACCAGGCAGGGTGATGCCAGACATAGACCAGATGCGCGGCAGGCGAGCAGCCAGCTCGAGTGCGGCAGTCAGCGTCCCTTCGTCGTCGCCGCCTACTACCGCCAGGCCATCCTGTCCACCCGAAGGCAGAGCCACAAGCGCGACCAACCCCTGTCCCGGCTTCAACGACCTGATATCAATGACTCCCTGCTCCGCCAGCTTTTTGACCATCGAGTTTTCCCGGCCGATCAAAATACGGAGGACACTTTCCGGCACTTGAGCCGCCTCGTCCTCGCGCAACACCAAGGGCAGGTTCATGGCCAGGGTCTCATAGCCGAGTCGGGCCGCGACGTTGGCAGCAGCCATGACATCCTCCGACGATGGTTTCGCGGGTACGATGACGCGCGCCGCAACCACGTCGGCAAGGCCGTCGCCATTGGAATCACGCACCATTCCGCGCGCCAGGCTGAAAACATCACTCAGTCCCGAGAGCCTGGGCTCATCCGCGGCAGTCGACCATTCGAAACCGGCGGCCATAACCAGGACAAAAAGGGTGATCAATACACTCAAAACAGCTGGATTCCTCTTCATCAACTTTTTCCTCGTTCGTGCGCAAGCCACGCCAAAAATAGGCAGGAAAATAAAGTGTCGACTGATGTACGAGATGCTCTAGAAACAGACCCGGTTACGTCCGGACTGCTTGGCAAGATAGAGGTTCTGATCCGCCCGGTTGACCAGGGATTCGGCAGAATCGTCCTCCCGGACTTCGGAAGCGCCGATGGAGACCGTGACCCCGACGATGCCACCTTGCATGAAGCCGGAATGTTCCACCAGCACCCGGAAGCGCTCAGCGACGTCCGACAGCCGTTGGGTCGTAACGTTCGAGATGATGGCCAGAAACTCTTCCCCTCCCCAGCGTCCTACCTGGTCCGAATAGCGCGAACTTTTTTCGAGGGTTTGCCCTACCATGCGGAGAGTTTTGTCGCCCACCTCGTGACCAAAGCGATCGTTGACATCCTTGAAGTGGTCCACGTCGACAAACAGTACGCCGAAGAGCCACTTGTTGCGGCGGAAATCTTCCAGGCGCGAGCGTAGTTGCATCTCCATGTAACGGCGGTTAGCCAGGCCGGTCAAGGTGTCCAACAGTGCATTTCGCTCCATTTCGGCGAGGCGCTCGAGAATGTGGGCCTTGGCGGAATTGCTGGAAAAAACTTCCACGGCCCCCTTTACTTCGCCGTTGAGTGCCACGATGGGAGAAACCTTCATCAGAACGGGCAGCCTATGGCCATCCTTGGTCCGGAGGTAGGCTTCCTGCTCGCGCGGCCGGCGGTCTGCCATGGTCATTGCGAGGGGGCAGCCATGGAGGCAAAGTGATTTTCCCGTTTCATCGACGTGCACGAGGATGTTATCCAGGCAGCGCAGGCCCAACACCTCTTCATTGCTGAAACCGGTCAGCCTTTCCGCACCTTTGTTCCAGTAGGTGATTCTGCCGTCCGTATCCGTGAAATAAACACCATCGCTCAGGTTGTCCAGCAGATCCCTGTAGAAATCCTCATTGTCGGCCATATCCACCCTCACATTGAATAAGTCGGCCTAACGATTGTTTTTTGAGCTTTTTGCTTCAGCGTCATTGAGCCCGGCCGGGCGCGCATCACAGAGTTCGGTCATTTGGATGAGCGCATAGCATAGCACCCCACCCCAAACGTGCGCCAGCGCTCCGATAAAACCACTGATTGGTTTCGTACATGTCGTGGCAAGAGCTTTTTCACTCCCCTGTACTTAGGATCACCAAAGGGCCCGCCAACAGCAGTGGGGTTATCTCGGCAGCCGGGAGCGCCACTGTCTAAACTGGAGATAGAACCTCTTCTGTGGCAGGTTTGTGATATCCTAGCCATCGCTGGATTCGGATCAGCTTTCAGATTTCAGGCCATGAAGCCACTCAAAATTGGCATCAGCGGAGTTCGCGGCATTGTAGGGGAAACCTTCACGCCAGAGTTGGCGATAAGTTTCGCGCAGGCATTTGCTACCTATCTCAATTCCGGGCGCATTCTCATCTGCCGCGACACCCGGCCTTCGGGGCCGATGGTCACCGCGGCGGTCGCTGCCGGGCTGTTGGCATCGGGGTGCGAGGTCATCGACCTGGGGGTATGTCCTACCCCGAGCCTCCAGCTGGCCATCTCTTGGCTTGGTGCACAGGGAGGCGTCGCCATCACCGCGGGTCACAATGATTCGTCATGGAACGCATTGAAGTTCGTCAGGGCGGATGGTCTCTATCTGAACGCGACCCAGGCAACTGAATTGCTGGATATCTACCATCAGTACGAATTCGAAAAAGTGCCCTGGGATCGGATTCGTCCGATGATTGAGCGCAAGGATGCCGTGGATCATCACCTCGCGAAGTTGCAGAGCTCCTTTGATGTCGCGACGATCCGCAAGCGTGCCTTTCGTGTGGCTGTCGACTGCTGCAACGGCGCCTGCTCGGCGCTGGCTCCCCGCTGGATCACGGAATTGGGCGCCCAGGTCCTCACCATCAACGATGACATGAGCGCTCCCTTCCCACACGATCCGGAGCCGAGACGGGACACCATGGCTCAGGTGCGGGCCGTAGTCAAGGCAGGCGGCGCAGATCTTGGGCTGGTGCTCGACGCGGATGGGGAACGCCTCGGGCTTGTGGACGAAACCGGACGAGTACTTTCCGAAGAGGTCACGTTTGCCCTGGCAACCGCCATCCGGCTCGCCCTGAATCCGGGACCGGTCGTAACCAACGTATCCACGAGTGCGATGGTCGATCGGATCGCTGCCGGGTATCGGACGCCGGTAGTGCGGACCCCGGTCGGGCAGCCCTATGTGTCGGAAGCGGTGCTGGAACATCATGCGGTACTCGGCGGCGAGGGCAACGGTTGCGTCATCATCCCCGAAATCCAGGCTGTGCCGGACAGTGCAGCCGCCATCGGATTGATCCTCGAGCATCTCGCGAAAACCGCGAAACCACTCTCGGCAATTGCGGATCAATTGCCGCAGCTATCGATAATCAAGTCGACCATTCCGATTGAGCCCAGCCTGATCTACTCGGCGCTACAGTCCTTTCGTGACCGGGTCCAGGATGAGTGCGGGACGGGCGTGGATTCCTCCGACGGGGTTCGCATCGATTGGCCGGACGGCTGGGTCCATGTGCGAGTTTCGAATACGGAGTCAATTATCAGGATCATTGCGGAAGCGGAGACAGAGTCGAGAGCACTCGAATTAGCGGATTGGACCCGTGAGCGGCTGCGACCCTAATCCTTCGGGCTTTGACTATGCAGGCAATCCCAACCCTTAAAATCAGCATCTCCGGTGTCCGCGGCGTCGTGGGTGAATCCTTGACCCCTGCCCTGCTGACCCGCTTCTCCCAGGCCTTTGGAACTTATATGGGCCATGGCCGCATCGTGGTGGGACGCGACACGCGCACATCCGGTGAGATGGTGCGGCAGGCGGTGGTCTCCGGCCTCCTGTCGACAGGCTGTCGCATCATCGACCTGGGTGTTTGCCCCACCCCCACGGTTCAGTTGACTGTGCGCCGCTTGGCGGCTCACGGGGGGATCGCCATCACGGCCAGTCACAATCCCCCCGAATGGAACGCACTCAAATTCGTGGGGCCGGACGGGCTCTTCCTCGATGGCGGACATGCCCGTGAACTGCTGGATATCTATCATCAGGGCGATTACACCAAAGTGGCGGGCTCGCTGATGCGCCAGGTGGATTTTGTGCCCCAGGCCGCGGAAGAGCACGTGCACAAAATCATTAAGGTGCTGGGAAGGCTCCGAAGCGGCGCGCGCAGGCTGCGGGTCGTGATCGATGCATGCAACGGCGCCGGCTCCGTTCTTACGCCGCGCCTGCTCGAGATTCTGGGAGCCGAAGTCATCGGCATCCACACGACACCCGACGGCCGCTTTCCACGGCCGGCCGAACCGCTTCCCGAAAACCTCGGCGCCCTCTGTCAGGCGGTGCGGGATCATCACGCCGATGTCGGCTTTGCTCAGGACATGGATGCCGACCGCCTTGCGGTAGTGTCAGAAACAGGTCAGCCCAT
>JBGQNR010000001.1:0-96121 GCA_041501225.1 Acidobacteriota bacterium | reverse complement strand
CGAACACTACAAAACGGCCATCTATTTTCATTGCGGCGGACTGGATCTGTACCCGAGGCCTTGCACCACGGCCTAACTACAACATATTGGGGGTACCCACTCAAAACCCGGAAGCGCCGTAATTGATATCGAGAAGGACGAAGTGATCGGCGAAATCACCGATATGCCGGGCGTCCATGGTTTTGCCATTGCGCCGGAATTGGGCCTCGGATTTTCGAGCAACGGGCAGGAGAGCAAAGCCAGCATCGTTGATCTGAAGACGCTCAAGACGACGTCAAAAGTCGACACGGGTCAGAATCCCGATGGGATTCTTTACGTTCCGGGCGTGCAGGAAGTGTATACCTTCAACCGAAGCCGGACCGCTCCTTCGGCTACCGTCTTCGAAGCGAAGACCGGCAAGGTCATCACAACGATCACGCTGCCTGGAACGCCCGAGTTTGCCGTCGTGGATACAAAAGCAGGGCGCGTATACAACAACATTGACAGCTTGAATGAGGTCGTTGCCATCGACATGAAGACTCACCAGATCGTAGCGACATGGCCGACGGCGCCGGGCGAAGGCGGTTCGGGCATGGCCATTGATCTTCTGAATCACAGGCTTTTTATCGGCTGTGACAACCTGATGGTGATGATGGACAGCACCACTGGCAAAGTCGTAGGCTCGGTTCCTATCGGCGCTGGTGTGGATGCTAACCGGTTTGACCCGGGGACGAAACTGGCCTTTGCATCGTGTGGCGGCGCCGGGAGCGTCAGCATCGCCAGCGAAGAGAGCCCCGACAAGCTTACGATTGTGCAGACGCTCGAGACTGCGGCTGGTGCGCGGACGATGACACTCGATCCGAAGACACACAAAATCTATCTTGCCGCCCAAGACTACCAGGCGCCGGAAGCTCCGGCCGCCGGCAATCCTCCCGCCAAGGCTCCGCGACCCAAGGCGGTGCCGAATTCCTTCAAAGTTCTTGTGTATGGGATGGACCAGAAATAACCGTGATGCGACTGGCGGTTGCTGAGACTGCAGCCGCCCGTCATCCATTGAAGGAGCCGTATGCTACCTGGACGCGCCCCGAGGCTTCTTAGGGTAAGCCTTGCTGTCTACTTCCTATTTTTGATACCGCCAGTTCGTGCGCGGAGCCAGACGGGATCGGCTCAGCAAGGCGCGATCACGATCGATCTCAAGAATGCGCTCCAGCGCGCCCGGGACAACAGCCAACAGCTGCAATCGGCTGCGCTGGGGATGAACCTGGCCCGGGAAGATCGTTCACAAGCAAAGTCTGCCCTTCTGCCCTCATTGAATTACTTCAACCAGTACATATACACGCAGGGGAATAGCACCGAGTCCGGAATTTTTGTCTCCAACGACGGCGTGCATATCTACAACAGCCAGGCTACGGTGCATCAGGAGCTGTTTGCGCCGGAACGTCTGGCGGATTACCGTCGGACGATTGCCGCCCAAGCACTGGCGTCCGCAAAAAGGGATATCGTGGAACGCGGCCTGGTGGCTACGGTGGTCCAGAGCTACTATGGCGTTTCGGCAGCACAAAGGAAATTAGCCAATGCCCAGCAAGCCCTGGAGGAAGCTCGGCATTTTCTCGACATAACCCAGAAGCTGGAGCAGGGCGGGGAAGTGGCGCATGCCGATGTCTTGAAGGCCCAACTGGTCCTGCAGCAGCGCCAGCGGGATGTGCAGGACGAGCAACTGACTGTCGACAAAGCGCGCATAGCTCTGGCCGTGCTGCTGTTCCCTGATTACCGGCTAAACTTCAACGTGGTGGACGATCTAGATTCCGTGGGTTCGCTGCCGCCATACAGCGATTTCGAGACCTCCGCTCTGGCCAAAAGCCCGGAGCTGCGCGCGGCCCAGGAAAACGTGCGCCAGGAGGAGTTCAACATCTCGATCGCCCGTGCCGCGTATTTCCCTACGCTCAGTTTTGATTACTTCTTCGGAATTAATGCGCGCCAGTTTGCCATTCATGACGAGGAAGGCCTCAACCGTCTGGGCTCGGTAGCCCAGGCGACGCTGAACATCCCCGTCTGGAACTGGGGGGCCACGCGGAGCAAGGTCCGGCAAGCCGACATGCGGCGTCAGCAGGCGCAACTGGATCTTGAACTCATGCGCCGGCAAATGATTTCAAATCTTCATGTGTTATATCTCGAGGCTCAATCGGCGCTGGCACAGCTCGACTCCTTGAAACGCTCCGTGAGCGATGCGGCGGAAAGTCTTCGTCTCACGCAACTGCGCTACGAGGCAGGAGAAGTGACGGTGCTGGAGGTGGTGGACGCCCAATCGACTCTGGCGCAGGCGCGCAACGCTCTTGACGATGGCCTCTCACGCTATCGCCAGGCGCTCGCCAGCATCCAGACGCTAACAGGGACTATTTAACTTATGCTCAAATATCATACACAGATGAGAATCAAAACTGCCGCCGCACTATGGGTTCTGCTTCTTGCCGCGGGCTGTGCTACCAAGGCGCCCGAGCCGGCCGAGTCGGTGGCGCCGGTGCAGGATGCGCCCGTCTTGCGCACGACAATTCAACGCCTGATCCAGGCGCGTGGGATTTTATACGCCATTGACCAGGCTACGGTGTTGCCGAAAATCAGCGCGCCGGTGCGCGAGTTTTATGTGAATCGGGGCGCTCGTGTCCGCAAGGGGCAGCTACTAGCTGAGCTCGAGAATCGGGACCTGGCGGCAGCGGCGGCCGAGTCCAAGAGCTTGCTGGACCAGGCGGAAGCCGCATATCGCAGCATCGTCTCGGCGAACTTGCCCGAAGAGATTGCCAAGGCACAATCGGAAGTCCAGTCCGCCAAGGAAGCGCTGGATGCCGCGCAAAAGCTCTTGGATAGCCGCAAGGCGCTGCTGGCGCAAGGCGCTTTGCCGCGGCGGCAGGTGGACGAAGCGAACGTCGCCTTTGTCCAGGCCCGCAGTCAGCATGAGGTGGCCGTCAAGCATCTCAGTGCCTTGGAGCAGGTCGGAAGAGATGCAACAACCAGGCAGGCTCAGGCTCAAGTCGATGCTGCCAAGGGGCGCAATCAGGGTGCTCAGGTGCAATTGGAATACTCCAAAATCTACAGCCCCATCGACGGAGTGATTGCCGACCGGCCGCTCTATGCGGGAGAAATTGCAAGCCCTGATAAGCCGTTGCTGACGGTCATGGATATTTCAAGAGTAGTGGCCCGCGCCAACATACCGGCAGAGCAACTCCAGTATCTGAAAGTGGGCGATCCGGCTACTATCGCAGCCTTGGATTTGTCCGCGGACCTGAAGGGCAAGGTCAGCGTGGTCAGCCCCGCCCTGGATGCGAACAGCACTACTGCCGAGGTGTGGGTCGAGGCGATCAACCCCGGCGGCCACTTCAAACCCGGCTCTTCCGCGCAGGTTTCCATCCTTGCGGAAACGGTCCAGGACGCGATCGTGATTCCATTGGCAGCCATTCTGCCGGCCAAGGAGGGCGCTGAAATCGTCATGGTTGCCGGCGCCGATTCGCTGGCACACGAGCGCACCATCGAGACCGGAATCCGGGAGGGCGACAAAGTGCAGGTCCTGAAAGGTCTCAATGAAGGAGAACGGGTAATTGTAGTTGGTGGACTCAGGCTCGCGGACAAGGCGAAGATACACGTCGAGAAGCCGGGCGAGAAAGCCGACGAGAAGACCGACAAGAAAACCGACGGGAAGACCGGACCAGCATGACGGAAAATAACAGAACACCATCGCAAGCAGTGGAGGCGCCGGTAGCGGAGCACTGGACCGCGCGTCACTCCAAACCGATCATTTTCGTGATCCTGACGTGCGTCGCGGTTGGAATCTATCTGGCTTTCACCATTCCTGTCGCGGTATTTCCCTCGACCGACTTTCCGCGCGTCATTGTCGGCGTCGATAACGGCGTGGCGCCGATCGATCAGATGATGGTGACGGTGACCCGGCCGATCGAAGAAGTCGTCAACACCGTCCAGGGGCTCGAGTCCGTCCGTTCCATCACCAGCCGTGGGACGGCGGAAATCAACCTGTTTTTCTCCTGGCAAGTGGACATGTTCCAGACCCTCAACCTGGTCAACGCCGCGGTGGCTGAGATCAGATCGTCCCTGCCGCCGACTGCCAAGATCACGGCCAACCGCCTGACGTTCGCAGCGTTCCCGATCATGGGGTATAGCCTGACCTCGGATACCGTGCCGCAAACGAAAATCTGGGAGCTGGCCACCTACGAGCTAAGGCCCCGCTTGAATCGCTTGAGCGGCGTCTCCACCGTCGTGGTGCAGGGCGGCCAGGAACCGGAGTTCGAGATCAGTCCGGATCCGGCCAAGCTTCTGAGAGCCTCCGTGACCATCCCCGGATTGCTCGAGGCTCTCCGCGCCAGCAATATGGTCGACTCTCCCGGCATGATGGAGCGCAACCACCAGCTGGTGCTCGGCCTGGTGAGCGGACAGGCGCATGGTCCCAATGATATCGCGAACATCGTCGTAAAAACGACGCCGGCCGGGATTCCAGTGCGCATCGGCGACCTTGGAACGGTGCGGCCTTCCTTTAAACCCGTGTACACGGTCGTGACGGCCAATACCAAGCCGGCCGTTTTGCTGAGCATCTATCGCCAGCCGATCGGAAACACGGTAATGGTTGCCGATGAGGTTCACAAGGAAGTTGAACAGATTCGCAAGACGTTGCCTCACGGCGTGGCGATGAACTCCTTCTACGATCAGTCGGAAATAGTCAACGATTCGATCAAAAGCGTGCGCGATGCCATCCTGATCGGGCTGGTGCTGGCGTCGTTGATTCTCGTTCTTTTTCTGCGCGACTGGGGCACCTCCCTGGTGGCCGGGATGGTGATACCCGCGACCATTGCCATGACCTTTATCGCCCTCCGCGTGCTGGGCGAAAGCTTCAATCTCATGACGCTCGGCGGGCTGGCGGCCGCGGTCGGCCTGGTCATCGATGATGCCATCGTGGTGGTAGAGAACATCATCCTGCATCGCGATTCGGGCCAGAGCCGCGCCGACGCGATCCGGAGCGCGCTGCGAGAAATAAGGGTGCCGCTGTTGGGCTCTACGTTCACGCCCATCGTGGTTTTTCTGCCGCTGATTTCCATCACTGGAGTCACGGGCATGTTTTTCCGCTCTCTGGCGGTGACCGTGGGCATGGCGCTCTTGACTTCGTTGCTGCTGGCCCTGACCTGGACGCCGACCCTCAGCCACTTCCTCATCCGGAAGCGGGGCTCGGGCGGGAACAAGGAGCTTGCCTCCCAGCATGGTGCAATAGAAGGGCAGTCGAGGTTCCTGGCCGGTCCGGTGCGCGTCTACAAGCTTGCCCTCCGGGGCGCTCTCGAGCATCCCTGGATCCTAGGTTCCCTTTGCCTGTTGCTGATCGTAGGGTCATATTTCTGTTATCAAGTTCTTGGCAGTGATCTCTTACCGGGTATGGACGAAGGTGGCTTCATCCTGGACTACTGGATGCCGGCAGGCTCCTCCCTGGAGGAAACCAACCGGGTGCTGAATGGAGTCGAGGAGATACTGCGGGCCACGCCGGAAGTGGAGAACACTTCGCGCCGTACGGGCATGCAACTTGGCCTCGCCGCTGTGACCGAGGCCCACACTGGTGATTTCGCGGTGAAGCTGAAGCGCGAGCGCGATCGCAACGTGGATGAGGTTACCGCTGAATTGAGAGACAAGATCGCCGAGCGCTACCCGATGCTCCAGGTGGAATTTGTGCAGCTGCTGCAGGATATGATCGGGGATCTGACCGGGGCTCCGGAGCCGGTGGAGATCAAACTTTTCAGCCCCGATGGGGCGTTGCTCGAGGAATGGGCGCCGAGAGTCGCGGACGCCATCCAGAAGATCAATGGTGTTGTGGATGTTCTGAATGGGATCGACAATACCATCAGCGGCCCTGCGGCGCTTTTCCAAGTGGATCCGACCGTGGCAGGACGCGCGGGATTCACCCCCGAAGAAGTGGAAGTGAATGCCGCCGCGCTCATGCAGGGAGAGGAGGCGGCAACGCCGGTGGTGATCGGCGATCGCGTTTATAAGATCCGGGTACGCTTCCCCTCAGAAACCCGAACCTCGCTGGAGGCCATGCGGAACATGGTCGTCGGCAGTGCGACAGGTCAGAAGGCGACCCTCGGCTCGCTCGCTCACGTCGCCGAACTTCCCGGTCAGACGGAGATTCGCCGCGATAACCTTCAGCCGGATATTGCGGTTACCGCGAGGTTGGAAGGCGTGAGCATGGGTGAAGGCGTCCAGGCCGTCCAGGATGCCGTCGCCAAGCTTAATCTTCCTCCCGGCATCCGCGTGGAATACGGCGGCACCTATGCCGAGCAGCAGCGCTCCTTCCGCGATCTGGTCGTAGTGCTGATTCTGGCCATCGTGCTGGTGTTCATCGTATTGCTGTTCGAGTTCGGCGACTTTGCCGCGCCGCTGGCGATCCTGGCGTCGGCGCTGCTTTCCACTTCCGGAGTCTTTCTCGCGCTGCTGATCACCGGTACGACCTTCAACATCTCGTCGTTCATGGGACTCATCATGGTGATCGGAATTGTGGCCAAGAACGGGATCCTGCTGCTTGATGCGGACAAGAAGTATCGCCGCGAGGGGATGGGTGCCGAAGAAGCCATGATGGCAGCCGGAGAACGGAGGCTGCGGCCCATCCTGATGACCGCTCTTGCTACGATCGCCGGGATGATCCCACTTTCGCTGGGCTGGGGCGCCGGTTCCCAGATGCTGCAGCCGCTGGCCATCGCAGTAATCGGCGGTGTCACCGCTTCGATGCTGTTATCACTGCTCGTGACCCCGGCGGTAAACTACTACTTCACGCACAAGTAAGTTGAGGAGAAATAGAGGGAGATACCTGATGAGAAGTGGTTAACTGGAACTCAGTTGTTTTGTTTCGGCGACAAATAAATTACCTCGCTTCCTCTATAGCGGTAATCCACCAGGGCGCCGATGCCCATGCCCGACAGACCGAAGAGCACACTGCCGAACACGGCTATGTTCACGCGGCTGCGATGGAGCGCATCCTTGGATAGAGCAGCTGCCAGCAGGGCAGCAGCTACTCCTGCCGATAATCCAATGACGGCTCCGTTGACG
This sequence comes from Acidobacteriota bacterium, assembly GCA_041501225.1. Taxonomy (GTDB): domain Bacteria; phylum Acidobacteriota; class UBA6911; order UBA6911; family UBA6911; genus JAFNAG01. Next base: position 89,056 of record JBGQNR010000001.1, on the reverse strand, counting down.
AGGCTGTCATCGTATTTCTCGGCGATGACACTTTCCACATCTTCTTTGCGAATTCTCCGCTGGCCGCGGCCGGTTTCGACCACCAGGAGCGACTCCCGATTCGAATCGAAATAGGTGCACTCTAGTTTTTCTCCGTACCTGGTTTTGATAATAATCGGAGAACCGGCAGGCAGCATATCGACTTTCTGCCATTTTCCGCGGATAACCTCCGCGGCGGGGAGGGAACAAGCCAATAGTAGAAATGCCATGGCCAGCGACAGAAATCTTCGAATCATCACCCCTCCCCCGGCGCCAGGAGACGCCGGCTGCTTTGAAATGCTACCACAGTGGAGGTGCGATTTCTTCGGATGCATCCATACCGGTGGGAATAGCCTTACCCCGGAACAGGAAATCCCCAAGTAGACAAGGAACGCAAAAGATCAACGCAGAGCGCGCGGAGGGCGCGGAGAAAAGTTATTCAAAACAATGGTTCTCTGTGGCCTCTGCGCACTCTGCGTTGAGGATTTTTGCTGCCCTGCTTGCCCCGAATTTAACGCCGATCGGTCCGCACCAGCTCGATCTTCGATGAAGGTCCGGTCATGGCCAGTTCGGCGCGCCACGGGTAATCCCAGTCACCTGTCTGAACCAGGGGCACAGTTTTGCCATCCTGCATCAGTTCGTATTTGGAGTGGACCGGGATCGATAGTCGCACGCCGGTCTTGTGCGTATTGGCGGTGCGGTTCTCGACGGTGAAAGCGATCTTTTTAAGCGCCTTGTCCATCGTCAACATACCATCCGCCACGAAGCCGTCGCGTTCCAGTTCCAGCTTGAGCCGGCGGATATCCTCCCCGAACGGCAGATACATATCAGGGATGACCACGTGCAAGCGGCGCCGCAGGCCATCGCGCGGATTGATCGACAAGGAGTTGCCCTGTTCCGTCAAAGCACCACCGTAGGCAAACCAGCCGAAGACCGGGTCGCATGTGACCACGGTAGAGGCCATACGCAGCGCGCCACCGTGGCCCAGGTCGATTTCGCCATCGTACCACCACGGCCCGCGCGGAACGTTTACGCCGCCGGGATAGCTCGAACCCATCCATGCGCTGCCGATCTTGGACGATTGGAATTGCCAGCCCGAGGCGCCATCGTTTTGCGGGCCAGGATACCAAAAGCCGTAATTTGTCTCTGCCCGTCCCGTGTTCATCAGGCACCAGGAACTGAGGTAGGACGCATAGCCGAGCTGCAGCCAGTCAAAAGGCATCGGTGCGAAGTTGAGCGCATAGTCGAGAACACCCCATCCGCCCATCGCGGCCATGTAGCTGACGCCCGGGTCGCAGCCGAGTGTGTAGTAGGCCGGATTGAGCCAGCCGCGCACGACCAGGCCAGAAGCAAGCTGGCGATCCATGAAGGCGCGCGAGTCCTCACGCCGCACAAAAGGGTGCGAGTACCATTTCTTGAGCTTGATGTCGAACCAGAGATTGCTGTCGGTTTTCATATCGTGCGTCGCGCCATACTTGGCAAATGCATAGGTCGACTCGAAGGCCGTGCGATCAAAGGCGTACTCTGAACGGAAAGGATAAAGATCATCGTAAACGAAGTACTTGACCTTTTTCTCCCACTCATTGCGCAGCCAGATGGCCTGTTCCTTAAAGCCTTCCTGATTCAGCGCATCGATCAATTCGAGCACAATGAGTTCATTGTAGAGCCCCCATTTGTAGGTCTCGTAATATTCCGGGTAGATCTCGTAGGGATAGGTATAAAAGGCGCAAGCCGTCTCCCAGGCGCGGTTGAGGTAACCCGCCGCGTCGAGGTACTTTGACATGTCAGGGTACATCTTGGCGATTTGGTACATGTGGAAGTACAGCATGATCACGTGCGGATAATCGTAAGACCGCCAGACATGTTCCTTGCCCAGGTCGCGCAGTGCCGTCGCCCCGTTTGCCAACCTCTCAGCGTAGGCTTTGCGCCGTGCCGGATCGCGATTCACATACCAGTTCGGCGTGCCGTAGACGCCATAGGGATAAGGCCGCTCGTCATCGCGACGCTGCAAACCGCCCCAGACGAAGTTTTTCAGGTAGTATTCCAGCGACTCGATTTCCTTCTGGTTAGGGAAGGTGACATTTTTAGCAGCGATATACGGCGCCTTGCTCAAGCCGGGATCGTCGCAGGTCAGGGCATAGACCATGCGATCCAGGAAAATGTCCGGATCTTCGATCGTGCGTGTGACCTTGGCCTTCATGTCGTAGATCCCATAGACCCCGTTCCACCACTTGTTTGGATCTTTGATCTGCTGCTTGTCGACGATGAACGCCGCGCGCTTTTTGATCAGGGTCTCCATCGGTTCGGTGACGAAGAATTCCAGGTAGGTCTGGCGCCCGCCGTCGTGCTTGATCGTCAGCATGTTCTCGCCGAGTTTTTTGAAGACCACTTCGTAAACCTGGGTATCCGCCTTGGGTTTGCCCAGGGCCTTGATTGTGGTCTGATCAGGGAACTCGGCCTGGATCGCTTCGATATTGGCTCTCGTATGCAATGAAAAACGGGCTGTGAGGTTTTCCGGAATGGTCATGCCCGGCACGACCCGGATATCGAAGAGCCCCGCTTGATAGAGCATGTCGCGCAGCTCCTCATAGCTATTTGCCCACTGCATGCGGAAACCGTAGGAGGCTTTGCTGCCCGGCCGGCCCGCGGGGGCGAGGTCCAATGAGGTATGTGCCTGGCGCCAGGTGCCGCGCGTCTCGGCGCTGCCTGTCCGGCTCGAGTGCACGTAAACCTGAGCACCGCCGCGGCCGCCGTCTCCGCCGAAGTATTCGAGTTTGGTGCCGGGCTTGACGGTCACGAGCAAAAACGGCGGAGCGCCCGAGGCGCGCACAAAATAAAAGAAAGATCCATGGCCGGAGATGAACTGGTGCCTGAGGAATCCTTGCTCGAAAATCTGGATAGGGTTTTCGCCGGATGGCCCAACCACAGGAACATTGATGCCCAGGTCGCCAATGCGGGCAGGCAGCTTTCCCGTGGATTCCAAGTCGATCGTCCAGTCGAGCACGTTGCCATCGGTCTTGAAGGTCTCGACAACCTTGATCGGGGCGCCCGCCTCGTTACTCGTGTAAGTGACCGTCCCGGCCTCGGGCGAGGCACCCCACTTCGCTCCCCTCGTGGAAAGATTTGCCCAGTCGCCGGCTCCCACGCGATAGCTCAGGTTCAGGCCGAGAGTGACAGGTGCACCGCCCTGGCCGCGCCCACCTCCGCGCCCGCCAGAGGGCAAAAGCGTTGCGCTAAATGGATCGTGAGGATTGGCGAGGCCTGAAAGGCCCCGCTCGTCATAAGTGAAACGGAAGCTGCCTTTCTCGATGACACCGGGCTGGGGCGGCGTTGCGGCGGGTTGCTGCGCGGCCAGCAGGAACGGCATTATTCCGTTTAACCAGATCATGATAAGCGCATTCATTATCTCACTCTCCCTTGAGCATGACATCGCCAGCCAGGGCGATTTTGGCGCAACGTTACCTTGAGCACCGTACCTCACCCTATTGAATACAACACCTTTTGGGTGGCCCCAAAATACAGTGTTCGATGCAATAGGCCAATCTTTTTTGATCGTCCGCCAAATAATCAATGTAGAGTCCGACACATGTCTTTGCTTTTAAATTCGGGCCCTCTTGAGTAGAATCAAGCATCCTTGGCCTGAAAAGCCACGACGAGCGGCAGTTTGGATAGAGTGTGTCCCTTGAAAGCTGAAAACTTTCGACGAAGAGTGACTTCTTGGTTGCTACCAGGCTCACTATGATCATGAATCCATCTTTTACCTTGGCTGCGGCGGTTCCATCGCGACTCCTCACCTTGTCTTTCGTGGACCTGCTCATTATCGCCATCTATTTTGTGATGGTGCTGGTGATCGGATTTTACCTGAAAAAATATTCCAGCACCGGCGAAGAATTCTTTATGGCCGGCCGCAAGATCACCGCCTGGGTGGCCGGGCTCAGCTTCATCTCTGCCAACCTCAGCTCACTTGAGACCATGGGCTGGTCCGCGATGGCCTATCAATACGGCATGCTAGGGGCGCACGCGTACTTCATTGGCGCGATCCCCGCCATTTTGTTTCTTGCCGTCGTCATGATGCCGTTCTACTACATCTGCAAAACCCATTCCGTGCCCGGCTATCTGAAGCTGCGCTATGGCGAATCCAGCCGTACCCTGGCGGGAATCTCCTTTGCCTGCATGACCGTGCTCGTGTGTGGTGTGAACATGTTCGCCATGGCAAAGGTAATGCAGATCATCCTCGGCTGGAATATACACTTCAGCATCTGGGTGTCGTCTCTAACGGTGGCTGTCTACGTCGCGCTGGGCGGATTGTTGTCGGCGGTATTTAATGAAGTACTGCAGTTTTTTCTCATCTGGCTGGGCACACTGCTCATCCCTATTCTTGGTTTGATGGAAGCCGGCGGCTGGAAACAAATGCTGGCCAGCATCAACGCGCAGCATCCTGGGCAAAACTTCACCAGCCTATGGGCTAGCCTCGGTTCTGCCGCCGATAATCCCATGGGTATGCACTGGACCGGCATGGTATTCGGCTTGGGATTGGCGATCTCTTTCGGCTACTGGTGCACTGACTTTCTGCAGGTCCAGAGAGTGATGGCGGCCAAGGACCTGCGCGCAGCACAGAACGGCACCATCATCGGCGCGGCTCTGAAAATGATGGTGCCGCTCATTGTCACTCTTCCAGGCATGCTGGGTCTGGCCATTTTGTCACAAAAGGCAGGCATCACCCTGGTACCTGAGAGCCAGGCGCAGGCTTCCGGATTGCACAGCTACAATGAGGTCCTTCCCCTGATGATGGCTCGCTATCTTGGGCCGGGACTCCTGGGCTTGGGCGTGACCGGCATGATTGCCGGCTTCATGTCCGGCATGGCTGGGAACGTAAGTGCCTTTGCGACCGTCTGGACGTATGACGTCTACAAACCGCTCCTCAATAAGTCAGCCAGCGACAGGCATTATGTCAGCATGGGCCGGTGGTGTTCGATCATCGGCGTGATCCTGGCGATTCTCACTGCCTATACGGCCATGCTGTTCAGCAATATTCTGGTCTATCTCCAGGTTCTTGTGATGTTCTTTATTGTGCCCCTTTTTGGCACCGTGATTATGGGTATGCTGTGGAAACGCGCGAGTCCGTCCGGCGGATTCTGGGGATTTCTCACCGGCATCCTCGCCTCGATCTCGATGTTCATCTGGGTTCACTGGTTTCCGGACCGTTTCGATGCTACCCAACTGAATCCCGAACACGTCAAGCACATCGCTCTCTCGCCGCTGGCCAAGGATATGGCCGTGAACATGTATGGGGGCTTATGGTCTCTCCTGATCTGCATCGGCGTGACCCTTTTCGTGAGCTTGTTGACCAAGCCAAAGCCTGAAAGCGAGCTGGCAAACCTTGTGTACGGATTGACTCGTCTTCCCGAGGAAGGACCTTGCGCCTGGTATCGGCGCCCGGTGTTGTGGGCGGGTGTGGTCGCGGTTGCGTTGCTCGCGGTCAATATTATTTTCTGGTGACATCGGGACCGTGCCGGCGCACTTATCACGGAATCGTCTGCCCAGCGTGAATCTCTTCCCTGGAGACATGAACATGAAAGAAACCATCGAGCAATCCAAAAAAGCATTCCTTACCTTGATAGCAATGACCATCCTGCTGCCGGTGATCGGACTGCCAATGCCCGTTGCGACGGACGTAGTCCTGAGCGACGCCCGGTTGGATGGCCTCACCAGAATTGTCGTGACCACAAACGTGCAACTCAATGGAATAGATGCCGCACAGATCGTCATCATCAGGCCGGATGGCACGTCGGTTCCGCCGGCCAAAATCATGGAGATCAAGCCGTCTTCAAACTTGCTATCGCTCGCGATCAGCGCCGATCAATTCGCCCGCATCAGTTCCCAAGGTACATCCGTGGCTACGAAAGCTTTCGGCTCCTTTAAAGCCTCCAGGGCCGTAAAAGTCCGCAAGCTGGGGGAACCAATCGCCAACGGCCACATCCTCGGTTCCAGTGCATGGACGGATGAAGGCTGGAGTACAAGCAAAACCGATCCATCTTTTGTTGATCCGGTCACCGGTCAAAAGGGCTTGTATCGCTTCACCGATCTGACCCCGAACAGGGACGAGAAGGGTAAGCCTGTCGATTGGAAAGGTGGCAATATCGTTACGCCGGCACACAGGGTCAAGAACATGCTGGTGCTGTTCGTCGAGTTTCCCGACCGGCGCGCGGCGGATGCCGGCGATCCCTATACGACAATTCCGGCGTATCTCGAGTTTCTCCACGGTGCGGTGGATTGGTTCGACAGGTCTTCGTACGGCCAGCTGCGTTTTACCCTCGCTTCACCCCAGGATTCGAATCGCCTCGGATGGATCATGATGAGCAAAAACGCCGCCCAATACAAATGGGATGGCCAGACCCACAACATGTTCGCTTATGTCAGAGAAGCCTGTCAGCTGGCTTACAACAATTGGGGGATCAAGGCCGACGACTATGACATGCTCTTAGTCATGCCGGCGCGGGGCAAGACCGGTCTTTTCAACGGTCCAGGAAATATCAATCGCGATCCGACCGATGGCGAGCAACCCAACACCAACCTGGTGGCTTATGTCGATCGGGATAACAAGCCTCACTATATTGATAGCGCTCTCACTGCAGGGAACGACATGTTTCGTTGGGGCTATCGGTGGATGGTTCACGAGTCAGGGCACGCCTTCGGGTTTCCGGATCTATACATGTATACCCCAGCCGTCAACGGCGTAAGGGTCGGCGCATTCTTCTATTGTGGCGGCTGGGACATGATGGGCAATATCGCCGGGCATTCCACGGACTACCTGGCCTGGCACAAATGGAAATTGCGCTGGATCCGGGACGATCAGGTCGAGGTGATCAGCCAATCCAACCCCAATCCGGCTACCTTCTATGTTTCCCCGGTGGAAACCGCCGGCGGCAGCAAGATGGTGGTGATCCGCACCGGCCTGGCCACTGCCTATGTCGCCGAATTCCGGACGAGGCTGGGAGTCAATGCTCTGGACAGACGGGGCAAATACTCCGGGGTCCTCATCTACCGGATTGACGCTTCCAGATGGGAAGCCAAGGGCAGCAACCCGACGGCGCAGATTATTTCCAAGCAGTATTACAACAGTTCAGCGGTCGGCGGCCCGAAGAACTTGACCGGCGTCTGGCGACCCATCGATAACACTCTTGATGGTTATGATTCTCCCGGTTGCTGCTGGCAGCCGGGGGATGTCTTTTCCGATCCCGCCACCGGCGTCACCATTCGTGTGGACGGGATCACTCATTACGATTCGTCGGAACCGGCAAACAGCCCCTACACCGAGGAGGATGTCGCCACTGTTACCGTGACCAAAACCACGGATGCCCGCCTGTTGGATCGCGTGGTCTTGAACAATGCTCAATTGAGAAACTTGACCGAGTTGACTTTCGATACCAGCGTTGAGCTGCAGAAGCGAATCGCCAATGCCAATGCCACCAATGGCGGCACCTTTACCTACATTCGCGAAGGATCCACACTCACTCCGAATGATCTGGTGATTGCCAAAGCCGGCGGTGCGGTCATTCCGGCCAGCAAAATCATCAAAATTGTGATCAACCCGACCAGCGTTGAAGTCACTCTGGCGAGCGGCACATTTGCGCGCGCAGCGGATGCTTCGGGCGCCACCGTTGCGACCCGGGCATTCAGTCACTTCGGTGCCGGGGCTGCGATGCGGGTGAGTATTTCGAAATGATCTTCCCGGCGGTCGTTTCTGGGCTGCTGTCCCGAAGCATTCAGGGGCCCGATAGAATTACAGCAATCGCGGCCGCGGCCCCGGTCCGCGCCAAAATGCGCGGGAATGTTACCTGGCGGGCTTCCAGCCGTTGAGGACCTTTTCGATCGTGTATTCCCTGACCTCGGTCTCCGATAGCTGGCGGCGGCTGGCATTCTTGTAGACGCCGGGACCCGAGCTGCGATATTCAAAGAAGCGTGCGTCTTCAGGTTTGAAAAAAACCTGCTCACCCGGATTTCTTCCTGTCCCATGCATCTGATCCCACCCCGCCTCCGTGATGTAATCGTCCATGAAGCAGCGGATGAATACACTCATTCCGATCGCATTTGGATCGGCGTATCGGCCATCGGGGAAGTTGGTGGTGGGGTGCCAGGGCCGGCCGAGCGGCGATGAATGAACCGGCACAGCCGGAGATTCCTTGAGCAGACGGCAATGAATGAACACCAGGCCATATCGTTGGCTGATCTGAGTGCTGGGGGCAGTGATATAGCCGATCGGAGGCTTCATTAGAGGTCTGCGGGCACGAGTAAATATGTCGTCGTCCTCGAAGATGACCTGTCCGGCGCCGAAGATGAAATCCACATGCCCTGAAATAATGCACTTGGTGAAGTAACTGCGGCCGGAGAAGACGAACAGCGTGTCCTGATAACCCGTGAAACGGACATTGCGGAAAAAGGCCCGGTCGCTGCCCTGGTCGGTCATTGCAGCTACTGCCTGCGGAGCGCTGGTCTTGGTTGGGTCGTTCGCCTCCTTTGCATCATTCGCGGGAAAATCGTAACCATTCTCGATCGTCATGTTTTCGGCATGAAAATCGGGCGCCTGAATGATGAGCGTGGCGCATTTCCAGGTTCCCAGGTTGGTGCCATCCGGAGTTTTCACGCCGGAAAAGGCGTCATAGGTCAGGATGGTACGGTCCCTGCTCTCCCCGACAAAGGCGATATTGGGTTTGCTGATGGTGAGTTTTTCGTAATAGCGTCCATCCTTAATATAGATGGTATACGGCTTGCCGGCATTGCCGGGCGCATTCTCGACCGCGGCTGTCAGTGTCCGATAAGTCTTCACCCCGGCCGCGAATGCGCCCTCGGTTCCCTTGAAACGCGCATCGACCACAGCATCTCTGGTGGTTCTTTGAGCAACTGCGCGATCCCCTGATGTAGACGCGCTGAGCGCGAATAGAGAACTCAGTGCCCAATGGAGCACACAGTCAATCATCGTGTCATCCCATCTTTTGGGGTAACAGCGTCGAGCTATTTTTTTGTGGCCGGCGGAGGAAGCATCTTATTGAATGCTTCATCATCCGTCTTGAAATCGCGCGCAGCCTGACCCACCCGCGTGATGCGGATGCTTCTGACCGCATCGCCGGTTTTCACATCCTGAAGCTGGCCAAGCCCGGCAATCACTTTTCCGATCGCGGTGCATTTTTTATCGAGCCCCGGGTTTTTCTGCAGCGTGAGATAGAACCCATTCGGACCAGAGACACCCAGGATTCCGACCACCTCATGCTTCAGGGAAGCATTCGCAGCCATCGGGAGGCTGGGAATCGCCACAGTCTTTTGAACTTCCGACACGACGAGGCCGCTGATCAGCCCATCCTTCACGTCAACCGTGCCGATGGGCGGGATCTCCGGCCTGGGGCCGCCCGGACCCCCTCGACCCCCACCACCTTGGCCACCTCCTGCACCCCGTGCCCCTGCCTGTGGGCCTTTCCCTTCGACAATGCGGATGAAGTTTGCCGTCTGCAGGGGAGCGTTGACATAGTCGAGAGTGGTCATGATATGCAGTGGTGCATCCGCGGCACCGATCGCGATGTCGGCGTACATCCCGTCAGCCAGGTAGACCCCTTCGTGAGTAAGCGGCTTGTCGAGGTTGGCCACACCGTAAGCGACCACCGCAGTCACCAACGCAGAATGCTTCTGTTGTTCGGTATATGGGACGAGCTCGCTGTAGGTGTCGTAGAGAGTGTGCCATGCGTGGTTGTAAACGTAGTCGGTCTGAGTTCTGAAACTCAGCGTCGGCACGCTCACCATTTCAAACGAGGAAGAGTCGGTGCCGCCTGCGCTCGTGGCGTGCGCCCTGGGCAGGGCTTTTTCCAGCCTGAACGGCCACTTTGAATTCAGATTAGCAAGCGGGGCAGTGATCCTTTGAAAATCCGCATACCAGGTTTCGGGTACGGACGCGCCGGTAATGGCGCTTGGGCTGCCGTCCCGGTTGATCATCATGACGATTTTCGGCTGGATTTCGGGATGCTTTTTCAGCCAGGACTGGGAGCCGACCAGGCCGTTTTCCTCGGCGGCAAAGAGCATGAAAATGACGGAGCACTTCGGCCGCGCGCCTGCTGCCTTGATGAGGCGGATCGCCTCCATGCCTGGGGCGAAACCCGACCCGTCGTCCACGCCGCCGGTTGCGCCGCTGAAGCAGTCGAAATGGCCGCCAATGACTATGTATTCGTCGGGATACGTCGTGCCGCGGAGGGTTGCGACGACATTATGGTATTTGATCGGGCCCATTTTAAACCAGTTGCGGATGTCGAACTCGAGTTCGACCGGCTCGCCTTTTTCCGCGAGGGCTTTGATTTCATTGTACTGGTTCTCGGCCAGCTTGATATCGGGCAGCACGGGCAGCTCATCCCATGAAGGCACGTAGCCGTCCAGCATCCTGAACGGCTCCGTCTTCGCCAGCTGAATCGTGCCGAGGGCTCCGGCATCGACCATGGCTTGAGTGAGCGGAGGAATCAGCTGTGAATCGGCATATTCCGGAGTGCCGCGGCGGCCGTCGCGGCCGAACCCGGAGTTCTCTCCGGGAATCAGCACCCACGCGCCTTTGTAGGCGCTCTTGTTCGCATTGACCTCGGCAATCGCTTTCTGGACCGCCGCGCGCTTTTTCTCGACGTTTTCGGGCGTCGCATTGCGTCCCGGGATGGAGTACGGGTCCGTCTTCAGGATCACGACCGGCCCACGCTGCTTGCCCTTCGTGCCCGCTGTGAAGCTCGGGGTTCCGAAAAAGAGCGCCTTCTCAACCGGTGCCTTCTCGCCCGGCTGGATCATTTTCCCGAACCACGGGCCGCGGTTGAAACCTACCGGTATCTCGCCGACCTCATCGAGTTCGGCCTCGAGACCCCACTGCTTGAATTGCCAGACCGCCCAGGCAGTCGCGTCCGTATATGCATTTGTGCCGGTTTCCCGGCCGCCGAACCGATTGCTGGCGTAGTCATTCCAAGTCATGACCTGGTTATCCGTGGTGCCGAGTTCGATGATCCTCCTGACTACCGGATCGTCCTGCGTTTGCGCAGGTGCTTGGAAACCGACAGCAGCGGCAGCCAGCGCGAGCAGACCGACGATGAACCAAAGAGCGCGTTTTCTCATCCATCCTCCGATTGTGTAAACAGTCTGGATAGACCGTCCCGCAAATCCTTTCGGGCATGCGAGAGTCGGCACCAGGCCGATTCCATGAAAGTTGCGTGGTTTCACGCCCGCCGATATTACACCAAAATGTCAGCTGTCGATATTATCAATCACGATGGCGCGCTTCCCGCAGCTCGTTCTTCGCGTTGCCCCCCAGCTGTCTGCTGAAGGCGACCGACCCAGTGGAATTAGCGGGTATTGCAGTGCCGAAGTACAGGAGGCGAAGGGGATATTCAACTCGAATGGAAACCCAGGGAAACTGGGGCGGTTTGGGCTTGAACCTCGCTCAGGAATGCCTGAAGGTTTTCGGTTTTTACACCCGGAGGCATGCCGCCGGCACACGAGAGAATCAAGCGCGCTTTGTCCTGTGCCTGATCAAGCAGCTGCCGGACCGACATGCGCACGTCTTCTATGGTTCCGCGCGCCAGCACATCGAGCGGGGGGATTGTGCCCAGAATGGTTAGTCGATTGCCCGACAACGATCTCAGCTCCGGCAGCGGTGTCTGTATGCCGGGATTGAAGAGGTTGATGCCGATATCGCCATAATATCGGATCGATTGGGCACAAGGAGCGTCATTGTGAAAAAACTTGACCGCCACATCCGTGTCATAGAGCTCTCGGAGGTACGGCAGGGCATACTCCACAAAATCTTTTTCGCTCACAAATCCGACGATGTCGTCGAGGATCAGGAGTCCGTCAATGCTGGGGAATGTAGACCTCTGGAGGTCGTGCCATTGCTTAAGGAAATCGGTGATGACGCGCAGCAGCCGATGCACCAACGCCGGTTTGGTCTTGAGCGCCATCAGGAATTCGGTCATACCCATCAGGAAAGAGGCAACGTTGAAAGGCCCTCGGGAAACGGAGAAACGAATCCGGTGGCCGAGCTCCTCGATGCGGGGCTGCGCCCATTTCAGGCGGTTGAGCATAAGAGGGAGGAGGCCGTCCGTGGCCGGATGAGGCGTTTTTATATCCGCAATCTGGTCGACGCTGCGGATTGCCTTTTCAGCAAATGGGAATTCATTTCTGGGGAAAATACATCGGGCGCCGAAAGCGGAAGGCTCGGTACACATGCCGAATTCCGACCAGAAACCGGGCAGAAACCAAACTTCCGGGAACATCTCCATCGCGCGCCGGTTTGCATCGAACCAGATCGTCTCGCTCGCAAGATATTCGGCGATCTCAACGCCATACCAGCCGGGCAGCCACGGGGAATCGATCACAAATCCGCAGGGAGTCGGGCATCGCACGTGTCCCTCGAGGACCGCGAGCAGACTATTCCACTGTTCGTCTTTCATGCCTTCTCCCGTAGCATGCAAATTGCCGGATCGTCGGTCCAGCTCCAATTCTCAAAAATATACCCTGATAAAAACGTCGTGAGAAACGCCAAAGGCGTTTGTGACCTTAATGTGCGGGTCATGGATGGGCATTTGTTTATCAGGCTCTTGCCCGGCAGAACCTGAGTGCCTCTGCCGGGCGGAGAGCCTTCTCGCCGATGCGCAGGAATCGTCGCCGAACCTGCCCACGACGATCTGCTAAAACATCACCTTCCCTGCGAACCAGAACTGCCGTTCGCCGCCGAATCCCGACCCTCGCCCGGCCAGGTTCAGCGTGCTGCTAATGACCCCGAAGGTGGCGGTGTTTGTGACATCGGTGCCCGGATTATTATAATGCGGCGTGTTCGTCACACCGAATACCTCCATCCGGAGCTGGAACTTCACACGCTCGGTGATCTTGAAGTCGCGAAAGAGGCTGGCATCCAGGTTGAAGAAACCCGGCCCCCGAATAAAATTGCGGCCCGTGGTGCCGAAGCGTATCTCAGTCCCCGGAACGGCGCGGAACGAAGCCGGGTCGAACCAATGACACGACATGTCTGTGGTAGCACAGGTTATGCTTTGTCCCTTTATTGGCGTGGGTCCAATACCGCTCAGGATATTTATCGGGGCAATCTGATCCGGTGTTTGGGTATTTCCCGGAGCGTTGACCTGAGCACCTCCACCACCGAGCGTGAGCGGGTTCCCGCTGGTCCGGGCCAGCGTCCAGTTCAATTGCCAGCCGCCGCCTATCGTACTCAGGATTCCGCTCTTTGCCCAACGCTTGTTCGCACCGAATGGAAACTCGTAGGATCCGTAGATTGCCAGGTTGTGCGTGCGGTCATAGCTGGCCAGCGCCTTGTTTCGATTCCGATATGACGGGTACGCCCAAAACAGGTAGCCGCCATTGACCCCGAAGGTTCCGCTCACCTCCTCATTATCATCGGAGTTAATGGCCTTCGAGAACGTGTAAACGAGGCCGAACATAGAGCCACCAGACATCCGCCGCGTCAGCTTGGTCTGCAGCGCATCATAATAGGAGTTCGTGTCAGGACATAGGCAGTTCAAGTCTCCCCAATTTCTGTTAGCCACGGGATACAGCAACCGGCCGGCATTGCCGCCATTGATGGGTGCCGAGTTGATGTTCTCATTCGTAAGTGTGCGGATGCCTCGGGTCCCGACGTAGGCCGCCTCGGCCACAAACCCTGCGAACTCACGCTGCAAGGTCAGGTTGTATGAGTGGACATAGCCGCGCCGGTAATTAAATGGCACTGTGCCACCGCCGGCACCCACATTGTTGGGGAGCGGGATCACTCCCGAACTGATATCCGGCAGCGCCACGAAAGGTATTCCCGCGGTAAGGCTCGGATAGGGAACGAGCTTCTCGCCCGTCAGGCTCGCAGCGGCGTAAAACGCCGTGGCGCCGTTGACATCCGAGTTGGTGGTAGCCGGGTAATTGTTGCGCAGGAATCTCCAGTTATTGCTATCGGCGCTCATCCCGTAACCGGCGCGGATCACCATATTGGACCCAAACCGATAGGCTATTCCAAAGCGTGGCAAAAACTGTCCGTGTCCCACGTTGACACCGTCATCCAGCGGTACGTTGCCGTGCCCGCCAATGAGGACATTACCCGTCGTGGGATCAAAAAGCCTTGCACCTCCGTGGTCGGCGGTCGCAAAGGGGTAGAACTCCCATCGTAGTCCGTAGGTCAGAGTGAGCTTGGGGGTTACCTGCCAGCGGTCCCGCACATACCAGGACCACGTCCGGAAGCGAAGTGAGTTTGGATTTGAGTTCTGAACGGCTTTGCCCACCTCGTTAGGCAAACCCAGCATGTACTGAGCCACTGCGTTGGCCTTGTTCGCGGCCGGCCCGCCATTCAAAGCGGTCACGTTCCCAGTAAACCGGAAGGAGCCGCGCGGGGTCTGGAAGGCTCCGCCCTGCGGCTGAAAGTGATTCATCCCACTGCGGGTGTGCTCCATGCCAAATCGCAGATCATGCTTCCCTTTCATCCAACTAAAGTTGGTGTTGCCTACGTACTGGTTGTCCCGGAACTGGAATGGGTTGCCGGTGTCCGAATTCCCCATGGAGTTCCAGTTAGTAACAATGAAGGCCGGTGTGCCTTGAGCCAAATAGTTGTCGCCGTTCGTGCCGGGAATCTTCAGCACGTCAACCCCATAATTGCCCAGGTCAAGATCCGGGGCATGCTGGGCGCCAAGCCGCTGACGGGTGTATCCGAAGTTAGCATCGAGCAGCATACGGGCAGATAGGGTGTAGGTGCCTCCCAGCCCAAAATTCTGGATTCTCGAGGGCGCTTGACCCACCTGTCCTCCACCCGATGCGCCGCCCATCGCGTCGCCCAGCACCGGCGGATCGAAGAGCACTGTCCGCGAAATACTGTAACGGCCGAATATGGTAAGTTTATTATTCGGCATATAGTTGACTTTCGAGTCGATGGTGTCACGATCGAGCTTGGTAGCGCCGCCGGCAATATAGTTGTTGGTAGCCAATACACCATCGTTGTTAAGAAATCCCGCCGTGTTGATTCGGCCAAGTATGGTCTTCGCCGCCGGATCAATCCGGCTAGCCGGAATGATGTTGCCCGCGAAGGCTAAACGGCCCGTGCCGTCGGCGTTCCCGGTATTCGGGTCATAAATGCATCCCGCCACGCGAGTCACGTTGCAGTCGGTTCCAGCGGGTATCGCAGCTGCAAAGTTGGCGTTGCCGGCGGCATCAAATATGCCGGCGGGATTAATGACCGTCTTAGTACCGGCGGCGCTCATCCGCCGCTTCGTTGCCTCCCAATCCGCAAAGAAGAAGAGCTTGTTCTTCAGGATCGGCCCGCCGACGGCCCCGCCGTATTGGTTCATGACGTACTTTGGCTTATCGGTTCCTATTGTCTGGAATCTGTTCCTCGCCTTGAGCCCAACGTCGGTGTGGTACTCGAAGACGCTTCCGTGGAACTGGTTTGTGCCCGATTTGGTCACCACACTAACTACCGCTCCGCCCGCTCCGCCCTGCTCGGCGTCAAACGAATTCGTGACCACATTGACCGACTCGATCGATTCCGCCGGCGGCACGTAGGCGGCATTAAATGGCAACCAGATATAGACGTTCGAGGCGCCATCAATCCGTGTCAAATTGGCCTGCATGGAATTACCATTCACGTTGCCGGTCATGGAGCGCTGCGGATTCCCCCCGTCCGAGCTCACTCCCTCGGTGACCATGCTGAAGCCCGGAACGAACTTGAAGAGCGCCTGGAAGTTTCGCCCCGCAGAAGAAGTTATTGGCAGGTTCGCGATTTGTGCAGCTTGCAGTTGTGTATTCACGTCGGCCCGGTCGGTCTGAAGCGCCACAACCGCGGCCTGAACCGTAACCACCTCGTTCACCTTGGCCACCTGTAACTGAACATCAAGGCGCCGCACGTTGTTCGCATCCACACGAACATTCTCGGTGACGACTTGACCAAAACCCGGCGCTGAAATCGTCACCTTGTAAATGCCCGGCTGCAGATCGTTAAACAGAAAAACGCCGCGCTCGTTCGTCGTCGCCTGCTTAGACGCACTGGTTCCGACGTTCAGGGCTTCGACACTCGCGCCGGCTATGATCGCCTTGCTCGGGTCGGTAATCGTTCCCGTGAGCGATCCGTAGAGTACCTGCGCCTGAGCCGGGGCTGACAATAAAAGAAAGCCGGCCAGCACGACCAGGCAAGATGCTGCATATAAGCAGAACTGCATCATTCCCAGCTTGCGTACTTGGAACTGCATATTTGCCTCCCTAATCTGGCCGCTTCTCGCGCGGCTAACTGAACCGAGTTTTTCCTGCCCGCCACCTTCTCCGCAGAATCTGAATCACCGTACTTCGGGAGTGCACCCAATTGTTTCCAAGGCGACACAAGCCCGCACTCCAGGGTCACCAACTGATGCGGAGCTCACCAGAAGCGGGGCTCCAAACTATCACTGCATGCGAGACTCTCGTCATTCTTGGAACGACATCAGTTTCAATACCGACAGTTCGTTAACTGCTTATGGCGTCGTCTTGAAAACAACCTAATTGCCTGCGGGAAAGGCCGTGATATTTGTTGCGGTCCGCAACTATATCAATGGTCCAAAACCTTGTCAACGCAAATCAGTCAGAACCCGTGAAGTATCAGCGCGGGCCCAGTTGGATAACCACCACGATGATTCCTGACGGGCCGTGACGTGATCAGAAGCTTCGAGGATGCCATACGAAGGAGCCTACTACTTCACCCCGGACAGGGAAGCCGACCGCCAAACGATCAACGACTGGATTCGAACCAGTGGCAATTTTGACGCTGTGATCAATCTGGATGCGGCAACGCGCGATCGGCAGAATCGTTCGCATCTCTCGGCGGCTGCAGATAGCGGAGATTACCTGCATCCGGCTGATGCGGGCTACAAAATCATGGCTGATGCGATCGACCTGAAGCTATTTGCGAAGTAACGACCGCGTTCATCAGCGTTCATCTGCGATTGCAGTTTGGATTGCGGAGGTGTTGGTTCATGTTCTTCATAGCTATGCTTTTTCCCACTGTCGGATCGCGGAATATGCCCAATGGCAATTGACTCAGAATTCACCATGGGTATATCATGCGGCCCTGATGCAATGAGAAAAATCGATCTCAGCAATCTACAATCCGCCTCAAGCGAAACGGCGCGTGACATCAATCGCCGGATTCTGCTGAACCTCATCCGCAGCCGTCAACCCATCTCCCGCGCAGATCTGGCCAGGTCCTCGGGACTGCAGCGAAGCACGGTTTCCGCCATCGTGGATCACTTGATCAAAGAAGGTTGGGTCGTCAAGGGCTCGGTGGGCCGGCTGCCGCGGGGCCGGCGCCCGATTTACCTGAAGCTCAATGCCCAGCGTGCCATCATCGGAATTGATATCCGGCCTTCCAGGACTATTATTGCCATCGCCGATATCAATGCCCATTTCGATTCTCAGGAGATTTTTCCAACTCCTCCTGATCCCAGGATAGCCGTCAAACAACTGGCGGATCGCCTGCAACGCCTGATTCACTCGCGGCCCGGCATGTCATTTGAGGGCGTCGGTATCAGCCTGCCGGGGCGGATCGATGCGAAATCTCAAAAGCTATGTTTTGCTCCGAACCTCCACTGGCGCAGTTTCGATATTAAGACACCCCTATCGAAGGCGACTCACCTGGAGGTCGAACTGGAAAATGCAGCTAACGCCTGCGCACTGGCGGAAGCCTGGTTTGGACCTAGCGACAGCACGCAAGACTTCGTCGTTGTTACTGTGTCGGAAGGCATCGGAACCGGTCTGTTCATGAATGGTCAGCTGGTTCGGGGACCGAATGGAATGGCAGGGGAGTTTGGGCACACGACCCTCGTGGTTGACGGGCCGCTATGCGGTTGTGGCAACCGGGGCTGCTGGGAAATGATGGCATCCAATCGTGCTGCCGTGCGCTACTACAATCAATCTGCAGAGACAGACAATGGGCCGAGCTATCTGGAGTTGTTGGCTTTGGCGGATCAAGGGGATGTGAAGGCGGCCAAAGCTCTGGACGCTCAGGCGCTTTACCTTGGCCGCGGCCTGCGCATGCTCGCCGCCGGTTTTGCTCCTGCCGCTATCGTCATCGTAGGGGAAATAACCCGAGCCTGGCATCGTTTCGGCCCTGCCATCAAAAAGGAAGTCGCCGCGTTCCCGCTCCCCGGCAATATGCCTCGCATTCAACCGGCACATGACGGAGAGACCGCCCGGCTGCGCGGCACAGTCGCCCTGGTCCTCCAAAAACACTTTGCTGCTTCTTCGCTCCTCTAATTTTGCGGCATGGATCCTGTGATTCAGACAGTGGGCATGGAAAGCAGAAATGGATCATCTTTTCACCGCGAAGACCTCAAAGACCACAAAGCTGACTCCCAGGCCCGCCCGGGGGCTGCCTTCGGCCGCCGGGAGTGAAGAATCGAATTCGCCTCTTTGCGGTCTTTGCGGTCTTCGCGGTGCGATCTTCTCCACTGTCTGAATTGCAGGTATGGATCGGGTTGGCTATCTATTTTTCGGATATTGTTGTAGCATACAACTATATATAGAAATTTGCGGGTTCAGGGCTGTGGTTGCCCCGATCTCGCCGGAGGTTGCATTCAGGAACTCTCATGGCAGTCGCTGATGCAGCCCGGTTTGCATCATTGAGCGGCTCCAGGGGGATAGCTTCGACAAGGATTCCTGCTTTGCATGCCGAAAGAACCGGTAATCATCTGGATTCTGCCGGCTCCATGGAGACAGCGTTGCTCTAGCGGATGTCATCTGGTCTCGATAGCCAAATTAGCAGGAGGAGCAATGGTTCCGAGGCTCTTAGTGTTGTGGGGATTCCTGGCCGCCGGCAATTTGCAGGCGGAAACCGGATCAAATGCATGGCTCCGATACGCTGCACTTGATGAAGCCGTTGTCCGGCAATATCGCGGGTCTGTGCCTGCGGTGATTGCATCCGTAAGTGATTCGGTTCTGATCCAGAGCGCAAGACAGGAGCTGATCCAGGGTTTGCGCGGGATGCTTGGCAGGATCCCGCGCATTGAATCCCGTATTCCCGTGGAGAGTGCCATCGTGCTGGGGACGTTGACGGCGATCCGCCAGGCGTCCTCGCAAATTTCGCTCGCCGGCACGGTTGAACCGGATGGCTATTGGCTGAGGACGAGCAGTCTCAATGGGGTCCGCTATACGATCGTTACCGCTGCAAACGATCGGGGTGTGCTGTATGGCGCCTTCGCACTGCTGAGAAAGATCGGTCTGGGTGAGGCGATCGACAACCTGGATGAAAAGCAGGCACCCTATGCCCCGGTGCGCTGGGTCAATCAATGGGACAATCTCGATGGCTCGATCGAACGCGGCTATGGCGGCCGCTCCATCTTCTGGGAAAATCGTCGGGCGCGGCAAGACCTGAGCCGGGTAAGCGCATACGGCCGCATGCTGGCCTCGCTTGGCATCAATGGCTGCGCGATCAATAATGTAAATTCCGATCCGCGGATTCTGGCGTCTGATTTTATCCCTGAGGCAGCGCGCGTCGCCGATGTCTTCCGCCCATGGGGTGTCAGGGTAGCGTTGGCGGTGGATTTCGGCAGCCCCAAAAATCTCGGAGGCCTCGACACCTTCGACCCGCTTGATCCTCGCGTCATCTCGTGGTGGCAAGCCAAAGTGGATGAACTGTACCGCGCGATCCCTGATTTGGGCGGCCTGGTCATCAAGGCGGACTCGGAAGGCCGCGTCGGGCCGTCGGCTTACGGACGAACGCACGCGGATGCGGCCAACGTCGTGGCCCGCGCTCTCAGGCCGCATGGCGGTTTGATCTTCTACCGTGGCTTCGTCTACGATCACAAAATGGATTGGCGCAACCTGAAGAACGACCGCGCCCGCGCCGCCTGCGACAACTTCGTCCCTCTGGACGGAAAGTTCGACGACAACGTCGTGATTCAGATCAAGAACGGCCCGATCGACTTTCAGGTGCGAGAACCCGCTTCGCCTCTTTTCGGCGCCCTCGAAAAAACAAACCAGGCGATCGAACTGCAGATCACCCAGGAATACATGGGGCAGGCCCGCCATCTGGTGTATCTCGTCCCCATGTGGAAAGAAACCCTTGATTTCGACATGCGCGCGGCGGACAGTGGCACCCCTGCAAAAGCACTCGTCGCCGGGAGAGTGTTTCACAGGCCCGCCGGGGGATTCATCGGTGTTGCCAATGTTGGATTGGATGAAAACTGGCTGGGAAATCATCTCTCCCAGGCGAACCTCTACGGATTCGGCCGCCTGGCGTGGAATCCCGACTTGAGTTCCCAGCGGATCACAGAGGAATGGACCCGGCTGACCTTTGGCAGCAATCCAAAAGTCGTGGCAACCGTCGACGGCATGCAGCACCGTTCCTGGCGCGTCTATGAAAGCTATACCGGGCCGTTGGGCCTGCAGACATTGACCGCGATCACCGGTGACCACTACGGGGTTTCCGTGGAAGCTTCGGAGCGCAACGGCTGGGGCCAGTGGCACCGGGCCGACGAGAAGGGCGTCGGGATGGATCGCACTGTGGCCACAGGAACCGGTTTTATCGGCCAGTATCGTCCGGCTGTAGCTCGGATGTACGAGTCGCTGGAAACTTGTCCTGAGGATCTGCTCGTCTTTTTCCACCACGTTCCCTACACGTACAAGCTCCGTTCCGGCAAGACAGTCATCCAATACATTTACGACTCACATTATGAAGGCGCAGCGGCGGTGGAAGTATATGTGCGCGAGTGGAAGTCACTCGCAGGGCTTGTCGACGACCGGCGCTATGAGGAAGTCCTGGCTCAGCTGCAGTACCAGGCCGGCCAGGCCCAGGTCTGGCGCGATGCGGTTGCAGGCTGGTTTTTCCGCGCCTCCGGCATTGCGGATGCGCAGGGGAGGGTCGGGGCATACCCCGGCCGGTTCGAAGCCGAAGCCATGACTCTTGAGGGTTATGCGGCCATGGATGTCACCCCGTGGGAGACTGCCTCGGGCGGCAAGGCCGTCGAGTGCCGCGCTGAGCGCTGCTCTGCCACGCTGCGCTACAATGGCCCCGCCGGGTGGTACCAATTGCGCGTGCGCTACTTCGACCAGAACACTGGGATCTCCCGTTTCCGACTGTGGATCGGAAACCAGCTTATGGATGAATGGACGGCCGCCGATCGTCTCCCTACCCAGAAAATCGACGGTTCTTCCTCCTCGCGGCGCACCATTCCTGGCGTCGCTTTGCGTCCGGGAGATCAAATTCGCATCGAGGGAGTTCCTGATGGCGGCGAGACCGCGGCCCTCGACTACCTGGAAATCCTGCCGGAGATCAAATGAGGAATCGAGTTGCGGTGAAAATGCTGGCCGGTCCCGAATAGTTAGTAAAGTGGAATTTCGTACTACTTACTACAAATCCTTGCCATTCAGGCAAGAAAAGCAACTGCTGACCGCAGAGATCGCTGTGACTGCAGAGAATCCTTTAGTCTTTGAATAACCTGTCTCCGCGGTCTCGGCGATCTCTGCGGTGAGATTTAAAGGAGCCGCACATGCAGACTGAATCCCCCAAGCTCTCCATCGGCGAAAAAATCGGCTACAGTCTGGGCGACAGCGCCGCCAATTTCATCTTCCAGACCATGTTGATACTGCAGCTGAGTTTCTATACGGACACCTTCGGCATTTCCGCAGCCGCTGCGGGAACCCTGCTTCTGGTGGCTCGCTTTTGGGATGCCCTCTTCGATCCCATCATGGGGGTGGTGGCCGACCGCACCAATACTCGTTGGGGCAAATTCCGCCCCTGGATTATTTGGACTGCGATTCCTTTCGGCATCATGGGCTTCCTCGCCTTTTCCACGCCGGATTTGAGCCCGTCCGGCAAGCTCATTTACGCTTACGTCACTTACATTGTTCTGATGACGGTCTATTCCGCGAATAACCTGCCTTATTCGGCTCTGAGCGGAGTGATGACTGGCGACGTTGTCGAGCGCACCAGCCTTTCATCCTACCGGTTCATTTTCGCCATGCTGGCCGCTGTCGCCATCCAGGGCCTGGCGCTGCCTATGGTCAAATACTTCGGTCAGGGGAATAGCGCCAAGGGATACCAGTGGACCATGGGGATATTCTGCATCCTGGCGGTAATATTTTTCGTCATCACTTTTCTGTCGGCCCAAGAGAGGGTCAAGCCGGACCCAGCGCAGAAGAGCTCGATATCGCAGGACTTCAGGGACTTGCTGCAGAACGGCCCCTGGGTGGTCATGTTCGCGCTGACGATCTTCATCTTTATTACGCTCTCGTTGCGGGGCGGCGACATGTTGTTTTTCTTCAAATACTACCTAAATAAAGATGCCATGCAGTCATTACTCCAGCACATAGGCATGACTCAGGCCAGTCAGGATGCGGACGCGATCGTTGCAACCTCGTTTAGTGTGTACAGCGTCTGCGGTCTTTCCGCTACGATCATCGGCATCCTGTTCTCGAAAATGCTGGCCACGCGATTTGGCAAGAGGAATGTCTTTTTCGTGGGATTGGCACTGACGACCATCCTCTGGTCCCTCTTCATACTGATTCCGCCGAATGGCATCGTGATTGCGATCGCCGTGCAGGCGCTCTCCCAGCTGGCCTATGGCACGACCGTTCCACTGCTGTGGGCGATGATGGCGGATGTTGCGGACTATTCGGAGTGGCGGACAGGCCGGCGGGCGACGGGGGTCGTCTTCGCGGCCATCGTCTTCGGTTTGAAAGCCGGCCTGGGATTCGGCGGCGCCATCGGCGGCTGGCTGCTGGCGCACTATGGTTATGTCCCCAATGTCGCGCAGACAGAGCACGCCTTGCTGGGAATCCGATTGACTGCGAGCATCTTTCCGGCGATCCCCTTCGCTGTGGGCGTCATGCTGCTGTTATTCTACAAAATAAACAAGAAGATGGAGTTCGATATGCAGGACGAGCTCAGCGAACGCCGCAAACAGTTCAAGTATTCATAGTCAGCAGGATTTGGACTGGTGTGAGGATAGCAGGAAGAAACCACAAGTACTGGGGTAGATCATCATGAAGCGAAGGCGATCCGCGCGAGACAAGATGCCATACAGGAATGCCCACCTTCCGGCCGAACGTCGGGTCAAGGATCTGCTCTCACGGATGACGTTGAAAGAGAAAGCAGCCCAGATGCTTTGTGTCTGGCAGCAGAAGAGCAGCACGTTGGTGGATGAGAAGGGCGTTTTCGACTTGCAGAAGGCCAAAAAACACTTCAAAGACGGCAACGGCCTGGGGCAGGTGGGACGGCCCAGCGACGCAGGCGGCGGCAGGAATCCCCGGGAGATGGCCGAATTAACCAACGCCATTCAGAAATTCTTTCTCGAAAACAGCCGCCTTGGCATCCCGGTAATCTTTCACGAGGAATGCCTCCACGGCCACGCCGCCATCGATGGTACGAGTTTTCCCCAACCCATCGGCCTCGGCGCAACCTTCGACACCGAGCTCGTGCGCCGGCTGTTCGAGATGACCGCCGAAGAAGCGCGCGCGCGCGGGACGCATCAGGCGCTTACGCCGGTTGTGGATATTGCCCGGGAGCCGCGCTGGGGGCGTGTCGAGGAAACCTATGGCGAGGATCCTTATCTGGTTGCCTGCATGGGAATCGCGGCGGTGCAAGGCTTCCAGGGTGACACTGCATTCAAAGACAAAAAACACATCCTCGCCACGCTCAAGCACTTCGCCGCACACGGCCAGCCGGAATCCGGGACCAACTGCGCTCCGGTAAACGTGTCGGAGCGCATCCTCCGCGAAGTATTTCTTTACCCCTTCAAACGAGCCGTTCAGGAAGGCGGCGCCATCAGCGTCATGGCCTCCTATAACGAAATTGACGGCGTGCCCTCTCACGCCAACGCCTGGCTGCTCCGGGATGTCTTGCGTAAGGAATGGGGATTTAAGGGTTTCATCGTTTCCGATTATTTTGCCATCCGTGAATTGCATGAGAGGCCCGGATTTTTCGGCAATTACGTTGCGGAAGACGGCAGGCAGGCCGCGGCGCTCGCGATCAAGGCCGGCGTCAACATAGAACTGCCCGACCCTGACTGCTACCTCCACATTGCGGAGCTAGTGCGCAAGGGCATCGTGAAGGAATCTCTTCTGGATGAACTTGTCGCGCCGATGCTGGCCTGGAAGTTCAGGCTCGGATTGTTTGAAAATCCTTACGTAGATCCCGATGTCGCGGAGAAAATCGTCAGTTGTGAAAACAATCGCAATCTGGCCCTGCAGGCTGCGCGTAAAACCATCACGTTGCTGAAAAATGCTGGCAATGTCGCTCCCTTGGACATCAGCAAAATCCGGACAATTGCCGTTATCGGGCCCAACGCGGATCGACAGATGCTGGGCGGGTACAGCGGCAAGCCCAAGCACTCTACGACCTTGTTGCAGGGTATCCGGGAACGCGTCGGCAAGTCAGTCGAAATCCTTTACCACGAAGGTTGTAAGATCACGATCGGCGGAAGTTGGCAACAGGACGAGGTGGACCTCAGCAATCCGGAAGAGGATTGCAGAAGCATTGCAGAGGCGGTAAAAGTGGCCCAGGCAGCCGATCTTGTCGTTCTGGCGATTGGCGGAAACGAACAGACCGCGCGCGAGGCTTGGGGATTGACCCACCTGGGCGACCGGGCCTCGCTCGATATGGTCGGCTTGCAGGATGAACTGGTCGATGCGATCGCGGCTACAGGAAGGCCTGTGATTGCATTCCTTTTTAACGGCCGGCCGATTTCCATCCGTAACCTGACTGAAAAGGCGTCCGTGATTTTCGAGTGTTGGTATCTCGGCCAGGAAGCCGGCCGGGCTGTTGCTGAGGTAATGTTTGGCGACGTGAGTCCCGGCGGCAAGCTGCCGATTACCATACCTCGCTCTGTCGGACACATCCCCGCCTACTACAATTACAAGCCTGCCGCGCGCCGCGGATATCTCTTTGACGACGTCAGCCCGCTCTACCCATTCGGGTTTGGACTGAGCTATACCACATTCAAATTCGGCAAGCCCCGCCTCAAAAAGGCAACGATCCGCAAAAACGAATCTACTTCAGTGCTCGTGGATGTGACTAACGTCGGGGATCGGTCCGGTGACGAAGTGGTCCAGTTGTATATCCGCGATAAGGTCAGTTCGGTCACCCGTCCTGTGAAAGAGCTCAGGGGCTTCCAGCGGATAACGCTTGAGGCCGGTCAGAAAAAAACGGTAACGCTGGACATCACTCCCGAACACCTGGCCTTTTACAGCATCGACATGAAATATGGGGTGGAGCCTGGCGAGTTTGAGATCATGGTTGGCAACTCTTCACGCGATCAGGATCTGCAAAACATTCTTTTACGTGTGAAGGCCTGACAGGGTGGAATATGAAGAGGTTGTTTGCATCCGGAATGTGTATTGTCTCTCTTCTGGCGTTCGTAGACCATGGACTCTATGCACCAGCGCAAAGCCAGGGCTTGTCCGCCGGGCAGGATCGCCAGAGATTGATGGATCTGTTGCGTCTTCCGACTTCGGGACCTTTTCCGCCCGCTGCTGAAGATCCGACCCGGCCTCAGTTTACTACCCAACGAAGCGGCAGCACGAACTGGTATGACGACGCTGGGAACACTTACGTGCGATCGAATTGGGGGAACTGGTCGAATTATGATGAAACCAAGGCTAATCCCTATCCGCTTCCCGATCCGTTGATCCTGAAAAACGGCCGGACGGTCAAGGACGCAAATACCTGGAGGAAGCAGCGGCGCGGGGAAATATTGAACGATTTCTCTACTGAGGTTTATGGGAGAATCCCCGCGAAAACTCCGAAGATTTCCTGGGAAGTTACCAACAGCGCCGACAACGTCCTGGGCGGGATCGCGAATGTGAAAACGGTGGTCGGACACGTGGACAACTCCGCTTACCCTGCCGCGAATCCAAGCATCAACGTTACGATGTACACGCCCGCCAATGCGCGTGGGCCGGTGCCTTTGATCATGGTGGTCGGGACGGGCTTTGGCGGCAGGGGCGGCGCATCTGGTCCGGCTGTGCAACCAGCCCAACCCCAAGGGGCGGGGGCACGGCCCGGCGGCGCGGGCCCCGCCGGTGGAGTCGGGGCCATGTCGCAGATCTTTGCCGAGGGCTGGGGCTATGCGATGTTTAACACCGGAGCCGTTCAAGCGGATAATGGTGCTGGTCTGAGTTCGGGTATTATCGGTCTGGTGAATAAAGGTCAGCCGAGATATCCCGACGAATGGGGTGTTTTGGCAGCCTGGTCCTGGGGCCTGAGCCGCACCCTGGACTATTTCGAGACCGACAAATCCGTGGATGCCAGGCAGGTAGGCCTCGAGGGGCATTCACGCTGGGGCAAGGCGGCGCTCGTTGCCATGGCCTTCGACCCGCGATTTGCGATTGTGTATTCCAGTTGTTCCGGGGAGGCGGGCGCCAAGCTATCTCGCCGCAACTGGGGCGAGACCGTGGACAACATCGCCGGCTCAGGTGAATACCACTGGATGGCCGGCAACTTCCTTAAATTTGGCGGTCGCTGGAATGACATGCCGGTGGATGCCCACGAGCTGATCGCCTTGTGCGCGCCGCGTCCCGTGTTTATCACCGGCGGCACCCAGGACCAGTGGTCCGATCCCCGCGGCGAATTCCTGGCGTGCGTTGGTGCAGGACCGGTGTATCGCCTTTTGGGGAAGAAAGACCTCGGCACCAAAGAAATGCCTGATCCTGATGTTGAGCTGATTTCGGGCGAGATCGGTTTCAAATTGCATAAAGGCGGTCACAGCGACGCACCCGACTGGCCGGTCTTCCTGAAGTTCGCCCGGAAATACCTGAAAAGGATAGGATGATGTGTGGAGGGCCATCATGCGCGCAACCTCTTGGATTAGTACCGCCACTGTCTTGATGCTTTGCCTTGGTTTTCCGGATCGTGATGCCTATGGACTTGGCCAGACCCCATATGTCGTGTCCGCCGGCACTCCGGGCAGCGTTCCCATCGTGCAGGGGCCAAACGCGGCGGCTATCTATGTAGATGCAAAAGACTGGCCCGGCGTAATCCGCGCGGCCAACGATTTGCAGGCCGATATTCTTCGTGTCACAGAAGTCAGACCGGCAATCTACGATGGCGCAGATGCTGTTGGATCGAATGCGATCATTATAGGCACGATCGGCAAGAGCCCGATTGTCGATGCTCTGGTCAAGGCCGGTAAAATTGACATCGGCCAGATTACGGGCAAGTGGGAATCCTTCTTCCTCCAGGTTGTGCCCAATCCTTTGCCCACGATCTCCAACGCAGTGGTTATCGTCGGCAGCGATAAACGCGGGACCATTTACGGCATTTATGATTTATCCGAGCAAATCGGCGTTTCGCCGTGGTACTGGTGGGCGGATGTGCCCGTTCAGCACAGGGACGCGCTGTTCGTTAAGGCGGGCAAGTACCAGCAGGGAGAACCTTCCGTCAAATATCGCGGCATTTTCTTAAACGATGAGGCGCCCGATCTGACGGGCTGGGTTGCGGAAAAATTCGGTTATGTTCCTGCGAACATCGACCCACCGATACCCGCAAATGTGGCCAACTACAACAGCGCCTTCTACGCCCGGATTTTCGAGGTACTTCTGAGATTGAAGGGGAATTACCTCTGGCCGGCGATGTGGAACAATGCGTTCAATGAGGACGATCCCGACAATGCCAGGCTCGCTGACGAATATGGCATCGTCATGGGTACTTCACATCAGGAGCCGATGCTGCGGGCGCAGAAAGAGTGGGACCGGCGCTATCAGAAAACACTCGGGAGCTGGAACTATTACAAAAACCCGGACGTGCTGCAGACCTTCTGGCGGGAAGGGATCCGGCGCAATAAAAACTATGAGAGCCTCATCACCATCGGATTGCGCGGCGCCGATGACACGCCGATGATCCCGGGCGGCACCTTGGCGCAGAGCATGGAGATGCTGGAAGGGATCGTGGCGGTCCAACGGCAGATGATTGCCGAGGAAATCAATCGCGATGTAACCCGGGTGCCCCAACTCTGGTGCCTCTACAAGGAAGTGCTCGAATACTACAAAGCGGGACTGCGCGTGCCGGATGACGTGACCCTTCTGTGGACGGATGACAATTGGGGCAACATCCGCCGGCTGCCGACCGAAGCCGAACGCAATCGCGCCGGCGGCGCAGGCGTCTACTATCATTTCGATTACGTCGGCGGACCTCGCAACTACAAATGGATCAACACCAATCCGATTGCCAAGGTATGGGAGCAAATGACCCTTGCCAAAGCCTATGGCGCCGATCGGATCTGGATCGTCAATGTGGGCCACTTCAAGGGCCTGGAATTTCCCATGGAGTATTTCATGCACCTGGCCTGGAATACAAACCAATGGACTAACAATAACATTGACGAATATACGCGCCTTTGGGCGGCAAGGGATTTTGGCACAACGTACGCCCGGGACATTGCCGACATCATTTCCAAATATACTCAGTATAACGGCCGCCGCAAGCCTGAACTGCTGGAACCGACCACGTATAGTCTAACGAACTATGAGGAAGCAGACCGGATGGTGGCGGATTTCAAGGCGATTGCAGCGAAGGCCGAGGAGATTTACGGCAAACTCGCTCCCGACGCGCGCGCTTCTTTCTACCAGCTGGTATTGTTTCCCGCCAAGGCCTGTGCGCAAGTAAATGAGCTCTATGTCGCCGCTGGAAAGAACGCTCTGTATGCACAGCAAGGCCGTGCCGGCACCAACGATTTGGCCGCGCAGGCCGAGGCCTTGTTTCAGGCCGATGCTGATTTGATGGCGTATTTCAACCACACATTGACCAATGGCAAATGGAACCACTTCATGGACCAGGTCCACATCGGGTACACAATCTGGCAGGATCCGCCGCAAAACGTCATGCCCCGGGTTACCCGGCTGCAATTGCCGGACGCTGCGGGGATGGGCATCGCCCTGGATGATTCCGCATCGGCCTGGCCTGGAGCCATGGCTGAGCCGGTCCTCCCCAGATTTGATGTGTTCAACCAGCAGCGTCATTACATCGATGTGTTCAACCGAGGAAAAGCCTCGTTCGGCTTCACAGCAACGGCCAGCGTTCCCTGGATTGTGCTAAGTGCGGCCAAGGGGACGGTCGTCAAGGAGGACCGCCTATGGGTTACGGTGGACTGGCCTAAGGCTCCGACGGGCTCGAGCAGCGCCGTGGTAAAGCTAGCGCGGAATGCGGGCGAGAGCGTCGATGTAAAGGTCGATTTGTTCAATCCGCAGCGAGTGGTGCTTGATCGGACGGGCTGCTTCGTCGAAGGAGATGGGGTTGTTTCGATCGAAGCCGGGCACTATTCCAGGAGCATCCCCGCCGGAGCGGTCCGTTGGGAGAAGATCGATGGCTACGGGCGGACTCTGTCCGCAATGGCGATCATGCCCGTCACGGCATCGAGCGCGTCCCCGCCACAGGATTCGCCATGCCTTGAATACAACTTGTACCTGTTGGATTCCGGCAATGTCACCGTGAATGCAGTCGTTGCTCCGACATTGAATTTTGTGCCCGGTCGCGGTCTGCGTTACGCAGTATCGTTTGACGATCAGCCGCCCCAGATCATCGAAATCGTGCCTGGTGACTTCGACGCACGGAACGGCAATACTGCATGGGAAAACTTAGTGAAAGATGCCGGCCGCTTCGTCCAGTCGACCCACAAACTGCCGGGTGCCGGTTATCACACACTCAAAATCTGGATGGTTGATCCCGGAGTTGTGCTGCAGAAGCTCATTGTCGACCTGGGTGGTTTGAAACCGAGCTACCTGGGCCCGCCAGAAAGCTATCGCCGTGATGAATCCACTTCCCGCACTCCCCGTGAATCGCTGACCAGACCGGCTGATCGAAGCGACAACGGCGCAGGGTCGTTTGCTACCGGCAGATATCGCAACCTGCTGGTCGAATCCGGCTATTCGTCGCAGGAGGTGGCCGCCAAGATCAACGCCGCATTCCACCAGTTGTTCCATGGCGACCCGAACACACAAGCCGTATATTACGCGGCCGGCGCCAACGCCAACGGCCCTCTGGCCTATCTCAGTGACATCAACAACAACGACGTGCGCTCCGAAGGCATGTCCTACGGCATGATGATCGCGGTGCAGCTGAACAAGAAAGCCGAGTTTGATGCGCTCTGGAATTGGGCCAGAACCTATATGTACCGCGACGAGCCCGGTCACCCCGGGCGCGGCTATTTCTCGTGGTCGATGAGGACCGACGGCGTGCCCAACGATGAAATGCCGGCACCGGACGGCGAAGAGTATTTCGCGATGTCGCTATTTTTCGCAGCCGGGCGCTGGGGCAACGGCATCGGCATCTACGACTACCAGGCCGCGGTTGACCGCCTTCTCACAGATATGAGGCATCGTGCGCTGATCACGGGCCCGACATCTCGCGGCATCCGGACCGCGGGGCCGATGTTTGATCCCGGATACGCAATGGTCCGGTTTACGCCGGATACCGACTACACCGATCCTTCGTATCACCTGCCTGCCTTCTATGAGCTGTGGGCGCGATGGGGACCGGTGGCGGATAGGGCTTTCTGGGCTCAGGCTGCCGCAGCCAGCCGCGATTTCTTTCAAAAAGTCACGAATCTCCTCACAGGCCTCGCTCCGGATTATGCTAATTTCAACGGTACGCTTCGGGGTGGCATACGCGACAGTTTTCAGTACGACGCGTGGCGTACCGCCATGAACTGGTCGGTCGATTGGGCCTGGTGGTCCAAAGATGTCAGGGAGAGGCAGCTTAGCGATCGACTGCAGGCATTTTTCGAGTCCAGAGGAATAGCCGACTACGGGAATAGGTACACCCTCGACGGCAATCAACTCGGCAGCGATCATTCTGCAGGCCTCGTTGCGATGAACGCCGTAGCCAGCCTTGCAGCGACCCAGCCTCGCGCTCGGCAGTTCCTCGAGGCCTTGTGGAACCTGACGGTTCCGTCCGGCCGGTATCGTTACTACGATGGCATGCTATATCTTTTAGCCTTGCTACACTGCAGCGGAGAATTCCGTATCTGGCCTCCTCAATTTCGGGGACAGGCGCCATAAGCTCGAAATTATTCAATGACAGGTGAAATTCAAACATCGTAATTTCGAGGTTATGGCGCCTGTCCCCGAAATTGGCTAAGGATGTGCTTGCTCCAGATGTGGAGAAAGATCAGGGTATCGCTATGAACCATTTGAGGTCCGCGCTGGAGGCGGGAGAGTTTTTCTGCTCGGCGGAACTTGTTCTGGGGCGCGATCATTCCGAGCCGGAAGCGGAAATATTCGTGCGTGAAGCTGCGCGCGAATCACGCGGTGTGAAAGTCATCAGCTTAACGGATCTTCCTGGTGGCAACCCTTCTCTGCCACCGGAAGCTTTCGCCTCATTTGTGATCGAGCATAATCTGACGCCTCTCGCCCATCTCACCGGCAAAGATGGGAATCGCAGCTTCCTCGAGGGACGTCTGCATGCATGCGCTCGCATCGGCGTTGAAAATATCCTCGCTCTTACCGGGGACGTGCCCAAGTCGGCTTTCCAGGGAAAAGCAAAACCGGTTTTTGATTTCGATTCCGTCCTGATGATCCAGCTCATCCAGGCACTTGCCCAGGGGATTGAATACGGTATTGGCAAGCGACAAGTCAAAACTTCGCCGTTCGATTTTTTTGCGGGTGCGGTAGTGAATCCCTTCAAAGCCCGAGAATCGGATCAGATGATGCAATTCTACAAGCTCGAGCTGAAGATTGCCGCAGGTGCGCGCTTCATCATCACCCAACTCGGATACAATTTGCGCAAGCTCTATGAAGTCAAGCAATACCTCGCACAAGAGGGCCTCGCCAACGTGCCGGTCATCGCGAACATTTATATGCCGACAGCGACGGTTGGCAGGATGATGCGGGCCGGCGAAATCGCCGGGTGCAGCATTCCTGAAAAGCTGCAGCAAAGGCTGGAAGTCGAGAAGAAGCCTGAACGCCTGGAGCGAGCGGCGTTGATGCTTGCAGCGGCTCGAGGACTCGGCTTTGCCGGTGGCCACATCGGCGGCTTAGGGCTCTCTCACGGTGACTGCTTGAAGATTATGGATCGGGCGGCGGAAATCGGTACGGACTGGAAGGGAAGGATCGAAGAACTGATCTTCGAGATAGCGGATGAGTTTTACCTGTGGCCGCGCGCGAGCGATGGATTAAGCACAGGGAAGGGCGCGTACCAGTTGGCACGGATGGAGCGTCACGTGTCCTGGCAACAGCGGATGTCCAAGGTTGTGCACCGACACATGATCGATCCCGAATCGTACGGGGCGCGTTTCCTGAGTAGGCGCCTGAAAACCGAGCGATCCGCGCCCGGTGGCTCAGCCAGGCCTGGAGGCTTTTGGCATGCCGCCATGGGATTGTCGACTATTTATAGGAAGGCGGCCCTGGGATGTATGAGCTGCGGAGACTGCATCCAGGATCATCTGAACTATGCCGGCTGCACCATGCGCCGGTGCCAGAAGAATCTTCGCAACGGACCTTGCGGGGGGGCGCGCATCGATGGCAGCTGCGAGGCTGACCCAATGCTGCCCTGCATTTGGAACGGGATCTATCAGAGCACGGTCGCTGCTGGTGAGGATCCGAGGCGATATGCCCGCACGCTGATGCCCCCGCGAGACTGGTGCCTCGATCAGACCAATGCGCTTACGAACCGCCTTGTCGGCTTGGATAACCATGGCAAACGGATAGTTGCCGGGAGTGCGCCGCGCAAGGTCGCGACCTCAGTGAATTGAGATCATCTTGCAGGTTATAAGCTCTATTGGTCGGGGCATCCAGATTTGAACTGGAGACCTCCTGCGCCCAAGGCATTTTGACCCGCTCTGGGGAAATGTCATATTTTCAACTATTTATGGTTCAATGACTTACGCGAACCCTGTTGAAACCTGTTGAAGTCTGTTGATCCTTTGGGATCATAGCAGCTACATAATCGACTACAGACCGCCTGCCGCTTTGGCAGGTGGCCGCCAATGATATGGTTGGCGCACAGTGGCCGCCGCCACATGTCCTCCAACTCCGTTGCGGAACGACGAAGCAAGATAGGCACTTCTCCGATATGCCGACAACTCATCCGCAGAGTTGCCAGAGGTATGTGACAATCCTGTATCCTGCAATGTCGCAATGGCTTATAATTGCATTTGCCTACTCCACGAGAGGCGAAAGTTGACAGAATGCCCCAATATCGGAAACAGAGCCTGTACTGGGGCGTGCGAAACAATTGCAGCTGGTTTGGACTATCCACCTCTGATAGCTTCGGCGCACGCTCGCCCTTGCCGCCAGCCTACCATGAGCGCTTTAGCAGCTTGGCCCATGCCGGCCTGCGCGGCCGCTCCGGATCGTCGGGGCCGTCGGGAACGGTGGTATCATCATCGCCGTGGGGATACTGGGGCAACTGATCAACAGGCCCAATTCCGCGTATGACCGGAAGTGTCGATCCTGCGGCGAGGAGCCAGGTTGCGAGTTCGTCGTCAAGCACAGCCGGGCTATAACGCAGTATCTCAGAAGCACATAAGCCAACCTCCGTGAGGAGCTTGCCATGGACAATGCGAGGAACCGTGTTTGCCCTGTTGGACTTGCTAATTCACTCGACGGCAAGATCAGGCGGTGGCTGCAAGATCCACAGAAGATCCTGTCTCCCTTTGTTAGAGAGGGAATGACCGTTCTCGATCTTGGATGTGGCCCGGGTTTCTTCTCCATTGAGCTGGCTAGGATGGTCGGCAGGAATGGAAGAGTAGTCTCGGCAGATTTGCAGGATGGGATGTTGAAGAAGCTTAGCACCAGGATTCGGGGCACGGAGCTGGAAGAGAGGATTCATCTGGTAAAGTGCGAAAGGGACAAGATAAACGTCTCGGAGAAGATCGACTTCGGGTTGGCTTTCTGGATGGTTCATGAGGTTCCCAACAAGGAGTCGTTGTTCAAGGAGCTCAAGGCTATCTTGAATGAGAAGGCACAGATTCTCATGGTTGAACCGAAATTGTTTCACGTATCGCGCAAGAGATTCGAAGCGACAACTACACTTGCTGAGCATGCCGGATTCGTGGTAAGTCGAGGACCTCGATTGTTGCTTTGTTGGTCGGCCGTGTTGGGGAATGTCTCCTGACTACCGGGAACTGCGCTCCATCGACTCGCAGCCACCGCGTCGGCCTCAGTTGTCGCCGACATGGGATCCCCAGAGCAGACGGCCACAGTTAACATGATACCTACAGCTCGGAAGCTGGCGGGCACCATGGGCAGGCTGCAATGTAAAACTGCAGCTTATTCCGACTGTACGCTGAAACGCCGCCAGCGATTTGGAAAGGAGTTACACGCCATGGAAGATATCTTCGAGAAGCGGGTCAGAGCCGCCGCAATTGCGGCATGGTGGACAATACTGGTCGGCGTCATCTTTCTCGTTCTCCAGTGGATCTTGTACCTCGTCTTCATGTCTGCGCATCCCGCATGGTTGCTTTGGCTTTGGGGACCGGATGCAAGCTGGCCGTTCGTCCAGACTGTTTGGTTCTGGGCAGCAGCTCTCTTCAAGGCATTCTTGTGGATGCTAGCAGTGATTGCTCTCTGGTTGACGTTTTGGTCGAGGAAATTACGAAAGCAAACGCCTCGGCAGTGATGGCATTGAGTCCTGTTTTTTGAGTAACGGCTGAAGGGCTTGGATCCTTGCGTTGCCACGATGATGTGGTTCTAGCGAAACTGAGTTTTAGCGGTTTGCCACGGGTGTACTTCCTTTTCTTAACATGATACCTACAACTCGGAAGCTGGGGGGCATCATGGACAGGCTGCAATGCAAAACTGTAGCTTATTCCGACTGTACGCGCGGAAAGGTTACTCCATCATGCGCCGCTCAAGTGGACGTAAAACGCGCATCCCGTCCTCTTGGGCGTGCCGCATTGAGTGGGTCGGCACAAGGAAGGATAGCCGACGATACATCCAATGGGAACGTTCCAAGCCTCCTCCTATTTCCCACGCCGCACCGGATCTCGAATGTTTTTTCTGAGCTGGCGGCACTGACATGTCGCGCCGGACAGCGGAAATTTGTGCAAATTCAAGGTCCGCAACACCATTCTGATGTAAAATCCAGAGTTGTTGCCGTCATGGGATCCCTGGAACAGACAGGCGCAGTTAACATGATACCTACAACTCGCCGCGGGGCGCAGGTTTCGACCCTACCCTCTCCTCCGAACAGCCTGAATGGTCTCGTCGAGGCGTTGGAGGAAACGGGATCGGTCGCGGTTCTCGAAGGGAGCAGGCCCACCCGTTATCGTTCCGAGTTCTCGAAGATGGGCCAGCAACGCCCGGCTTGCAAGGGCCTCGCCGATGGAATCCTGGGTGAACGTATCACCGCGTAGACCGAGCACTAGGGCTCCCTTGTCGAGGCAGCGCGCGGCCAAAGGGATATCCCCCGAGACCACAATGTCGTTCGCCGCGACATGCTCAACAATCCAGTCGTCGACAGCATCGAACTGCCCTTCGACAACCACGAGTTTGACCCAGTCCCCATAGGGAATGCGAATCCGCGAGTTGGCGACCACGGTGACGTGGAGGCCGTATCGCTGTGCCACGCGGTACACTTCCTGCTTTACGGGGCAGCCATCGGCATCGATGAATATGTCAAGCACCTTGAACCTTTCCTGCCATCCGTGAGCCCCGCTCGGCAAATAGCGCTACTCTTGTGCATACCCCTTTTCCGGTCTTGGAGACCGCTTCTGCATCTGCATAATTACATCGGCCCAGACACTATCCAAGTACGAAACTGCTCTGGACTCGGAATGTACCCCGCAGGGCGGCGCGATTGCGAATGCGACCCTGTATCACAGCATGGAGCGCAGTGGGCTTACGAGGCCCGGCATAGACTTCGAGCAGGAGCAAGATGAAGTTGAAACGGAAAGGGAACCTTAAGTGCTTCTCGGTGTCAATAATGTTTGAGAAATGGAAGGAGGCTGTGTGTCCCACTCCTGTAGCTGACTTTTCTGCATTTTAGTGTTCAGCTTCTTTCTTAAAAAATAAGTAGATAGCAGTTCCTCAGCGTCGGAGGATGGCAGTGAATCGTTTTGTTTGTTTCTGTTTTTGCTCGTATTTTGTTTTTTCCGCCACGTCTAACGCTCAGACAAAAGTGAGTCCTGCCAGCCACTGGGAGGGTAGCATTACGCTCCCCTCCGGCAAACTGAAGGTGATCGTCGACCTCGACCGTGATGCCAAGGGCACCTGGATTGGTGATTTCGATATTCCGGACCAGGCCATAAAAGATCTGCCCCTGAGCAACGTGTCCGTTTCGGGCGAATCAGTCAGCTTTGGGCTTCCCGGAGGTCAGGGCGATCCCGTATTTAAGGGGAAGTTGTCTGATGATGGCACCACCTTGTCAGGGGAATTCTCTCAAGCGGGCAGTAGCGCGCCATTCACCTTGAAGAGAACCGGGGAGGCCAAGGTTTCCGTGCCTGCCCAGATTCCAGCAATACCGGAGAAGTTCACGGGCAAATGGGAAGGGAAATTGGGCACCTCTGGGGGGTCAATCCACCTCAATTTCAATCTTTCAAACAAAGACGGTCTTGCTGTTGGCACCATCGACAGTCCGGATCAGGGGGCTATGGGAATACCGATCAGTTTCATCAGTGCCGGCGAGAATCTGCTCAAACTCGAGGTGAAGCTCATCCCCGCGGAATACCATGGCAGCCTGAGCGGAGATGGAAAAACATTGACCGGCGAGTGGTTGCAGGGCGGCAAAGCACTCCCGTTGGTACTGACGAAGCAATAGTGACGCAGCCCAAACCTCTGGTGCTCCTGCGATGCTGCCCTGGGCGGATTAAGAACTGCGGGAAGGCTCTCCCGGGCTACGGCATTCCTCGTCAGGCCGATGCGTCCGCAGCCTTTTTTCTCTTTGCGCTCCAGGTTGCATCGCCAAGTTCGCCCGTCTTCTGCTGGCCGGAAAGCGGGAGCGGTTTCGCAGACGGCGAGGCCCGGCCCGGGACCATCCTCCGCAATCCCACTCCAACTGGCTGTGTAATGGCTAAGCCGTACATAGGCATGATCAATGTTAATGGATTACCCATGGCCAGTCGGCCCATCGGACCGGCATTGTTTAGATTGCTTGCAGGTCTGGTCATACAGCTTTTTCTTCCAACAGGACTTGCGGCTCGGAGCGTCTACAGGAGTTGAAACGTGAGGATATCAGCAGCTATAAAAACGACTACAGCGGGTTTTTCGGGGCGGGCCGGAATGGCCGTAAGTGCTTGATTCTATTGGTCGGGGCATCCAGATTTGAACTGGAGACCTCCTGCGCCCAAGGCAGGCGCGCTACCAGGCTGCGCTATGCCCCGACCCGTGATGAGGCGTTTATTCTAACCCAGTTTAGGACTTTGTGCCACCCGTGTCGGTGGGAAACTTTTGCGGTTGGCACATCCCTTAAAAGACCAGCCGCGGGAAAGCAATCTGAACCACGACACACGCGAAAGACACGAAACGGATGCGTTCGTGTGGTTCGTGTGTTGCGCGGTTTCAATCTGTTTATAGGCGAAAAGATTTGGCCAACAATGCTCTGAACGCGTGTGCCCGGTGACTATACTGGTTCTTTTCCGCCTCATCCAATTCGGCGAAAGTTTTTCCCAGGTCAGGAAACCAGAAAATCGGATCATAGCCGAATCCATGGGTGCCACGGGGCTCGAGTGCAATCTCACCGCGACATTCGCCCTCGGCTTCCATGATCATCACACCTCGGCGTGCCAACGCCAGGGCGCAAACGAAGCGAGCGGCTCGATCAGCGCGGATTCGTTTCAGTTCGGCCAGAAGTTTGCGCACTCGATCGCCATCCGAAGCGCCAGGACCTGCATAGCGAGCGGATTCGATTCCTGGTTTGCCACCCAGGGAGAAGACCTCGAGCCCCGAATCGTCGGCGAGCACAGGAAGGTCCGTTTCCTCGGCATAGGCGAGCGCCTTCAAACGCGCATTCTCTGCGAAGGAACCGCCCGTTTCGGCCACATCCCTTTCTATGTACAGATCCGACAAACCGATCATCTCCCATCCGGCAGGCAGCAGTAGAGCCCGAAACTCGCGCAGCTTGCCGTGATTGCGAGTTGCCAGGACAATTCTGGGGAACGAACTCACCATGGTTGACTTCTTCCTATGCAATTACGGATGGCAGGTGGCGGCTGAGACTCGCATTTACCGGGTTGCTCTTGATGCGGTGTTGAGCCTGAAAAACCCGCGGCTCGTGCGCCTATCTCGAACCGATAAGGCGGCGGACGTCTATGCCGCGTGTTTCGAGAGCGGTCTTCTGGGCCTGGATGAGCCCGTCGATGCCTTGGGAACCCAGCCCCAGCAGAGCCTGCAGTTGCTCTGCCGTGAAGGGCTGCTTCTCGGCGGTTCCCTGGAGTTCTACGAAACGTTTGCTGCCGGTCATCACCAGGTTCATATCCACGGCTGCGTTGGAATCCTCTTCATAGTCCAGATCCAGGCACGGAATATTCCCCACGATGCCGATGCTGGTGGCGGCAACCAAATCGACCAGCGGAGAGTATTCCAGCAGTTTCCGGTCCAGGAGTTTGTTGACCGCGAGTGCGAGCGCTAGAAAGCCGCCGGTGATCGACGCGGTGCGGGTTCCGCCGTCGGCCTGAATCACGTCGCAATCGATGAGCAGACTGCGCTTGCCCAAAAGCGCCAGGTTTGCCACGCTGCGCAGCGAGCGCCCGATCAGGCGCTGGATCTCGACCGTGCGGCCCGATTGCTTGCCACGCGCGGCCTCACGCGGGGTGCGGGTGTTGGTCGAACGGGGCACCATTCCATACTCGGCGGTCACCCAGCCCTGATTTGCCTGAAACAGGAAGGGGGGCACCTTGTCTTCAATGCTGCAGGTGCACAATACCCTGGTGTCGCCGATACTGATCAATACCGATCCTTCGGCATGTTTCGTGTAGTCCAGCTCGATCTGCACTTCCCGCATTGAATCGGGGGCTCGCCCGTTGCGTCTCATGGATGCTCCGCTAAATGTGTGGTGACTGAAAGTCGACATTTTACCACTCAGAACCAGGGACCGGAATCAGTATCGTCATCTGCGATTCAGACACCGGCAAGCCCCGCATGGGGCGCCACAGCGATAGCCCAGGGCGCAAGCCCTGGGGAAGGGCATGCTGCGCGCATGAGCCCTGCAGGGGCGGCACAGTTTTCGGGAGGATTGGAGGCCGGTTTCTGGATCTTATTGTGATTCCTTGATTTTCTCGCTCATGCGGTTTCTCCTGCCGATCGGGACGTGGATTGAAATCACTTCGGGATTGCCCTACTATTTGGGCATGGCTTATTACTATTCGAACTCGCCGTCTGTGTCTTTTGGTGGGCCCATTACAAAGACCGTCAAGACGCTGATCATCAGCAACGTGGCGGTCTGGGTGCTGCAGATCCTGGCCAGGGCGGCCGGAATCCATCTCATCGAAGCATATTTGGGTTTGATGCCCTGGCGTGTGACGCATCAGGGCATGATCTGGCAGCTCGTGAGTTACATGTTTCTCCACGACACCGCAGGCGCCAACGGGTTTTTCCATATCTTCATCAACATGATTACCCTGTACATGTTCGGAAACGACCTGGAACGTGTTTGGGGATCGAAGCGTTTTCTTACTTACTATCTGGTCACCGGAATCGGAGCGGGCGTCTGCTCTTACCTGGTGGCTCCGAATGCCATCTCGATCACCATCGGCGCGTCCGGCGCAGTTTACGGCTTGCTGCTCGCCTATGGGATGCTCTATCCGAACCGGCTGGTCTACCTGTATCTTCTTTTCCCCGTGAAGGTCAAATGGCTGGTGTTCTTCATGGGCGTGTTAGCCTTCCTCGCACCTCTCACCGGCAGCCAGCCCGGAGTGGCGAACATTGCACATCTCGGCGGCCTCCTGGTCGGCCTGGTATTTCTCAAGGGGCGCGATTGGATGCAGCGTCTGGTGATGCACCAGAACGATCGGAAACGCGAGGAGCTCAAGCGGCAGTTCGAGGTGTATTACGCTGAGATGCGCCGCAAGATGGACGAGCAGAAGAAGCCCACCATACATTGATGAGCAGCGAATCACGAATGACGAGTGACTCATGAGGTGTGAGGGGGATACCGCCACTCGTCACTCGTCATTCCTTGGGTGAGCCCTACTTCTCGGCGCGCCGGCGCAGGAAGGCCGGCTCGTCAAGGTCGTTCTTAAGCGATGCAAGACGATAGTCGATCGACTTCTCCGAGGCGGCGTGGTGTTCGAGCGCGCGCCCGAGCGCATCGCCAGCGGAACCCAGCGGGATGACATTGGACGCACGCAGCGGCTCGCTGGCGGTCCTGTAATTGAATCCCGTGGCGATGACGGTGATCTTGATCCGGTCTCCCATGGTTTCGTCATAGACCGCCCCGAAGATGGTGTCCTCGGGATTGGCAGCCTCCTCAATGATCTTGGCTGCGGCGTCGACCTCCTGCAATCGGAGCGAGCTGCGTGTCGCGGTAATGTTGATGAGAACCCCTTTGGCTCCCCGGATCGACGTCTCTTCCAGCAGCGGGCTGGCGATGGCACGCTGGGCGGCTTCGACCGCGCGATTCTCACCTTCGGCGACGCCCGTTCCCATGAGGGCCATGCCTTTTCCCGCCATGATGGTGCGAACGTCGGCGAAATCGACATTCACCACGCCGGGCATGGTGATGATATCGGAGATCCCCTGAACCGCCTGGCAGAGGACATCGTCGGCATAACGGAATGAATCCTCCAGCAGGGCATCGGCTCCCATTGCATAGAGGAGGCGTTCATTCGGGATCGTGATCAGGGTGTCGACAGCCTCCTTGAGTTCGTTGATGCCCTGATCGGCGTGCGCCATGCGTTTCTTGCCTTCGAAGTTGAACGGCTTGGTCACGACTCCAACGGTGAGAGCGCTCAACTCGGTAGCGAGGCTTGCGATCACCGGGGCGGCGCCTGTTCCCGTGCCGCCACCCATGCCGCAGGTAATGAACACCATGTCGGCGCCATCGAGCAATTCGATAATCCGCTCGGTATCCTCGAGCGCCGCCTGGCGCCCGCGCTCAGGGATTGCGCCGCAGCCCAAACCGGCGGTGAGCTTGGCCCCGATCTGGAGTTTGATGGGTGCGATCGAACTCCGCAGTGCCTGCAGGTCGGTATTGGCGGCGATAAAATCCACCCCCTCGATTTTTGCCTGGATCATGCGGTTTACCGCGTTGCCGCCAGCGCCCCCGATGCCGACTACTTTGATCTTGGCGGGCGGTTGCCTGTCCGTGTCAAAACTGAATTTTGGTGCCGCTTCGTCAAACCGCAGTTTCTCCCCTTGCATTGTTTCTCCTTTGACTTGAAATGCTAACTGCCTATCCATGACAGGAATTTGTTAATAAATCCGGGTGTGGAATTTGCCTTGCCGTTCTGAGACCTGCGCTCGCCGCCGTTCTGGCTCGCAAACATGGTCAGCCCGATGGCAGTCGCATATACCGGATGGACCAACTCTTCAGCAAGCCCGCGCAGGCCCTGGGGCAATCCCTGCCGCACAGGCATTTCGAGAATCTGTTCGGCCAGAGGCAGCAGCCCATCCAGCATGCTTGCTCCTCCCGTGAGAACCGCGCCGGCGACGATCTGGTCGCGGTATCCGGAACGTGAGATACGGTCTTTGATCAGTTCCAACATCTCGATGGCACGGGCGCGCAGGATCTCGCAGATGTGGCTGCGCGGGAAGTCGCGCGGCCCGCGCGTGGCGACCCCTACATACTCGACGACCTCGTCGTCAGCAGTCGGTTGAACATAAACGCTGCCATGCTCTTTTTTGATGCGCTCCGCCTCCTCGATCGTGGTTCGCAGGCCCACGGCGAGATCCCGGGTGAAATGCCAGCCCCCGACCGGCAGGACGTAGCAGTAACGCAAGGCGTCACGCAGGATCAGGGCGATGTCTGCCGTACCGCCGCCGATGTCGATCAGGGCTGTACCCAGCTCACTTTCGTCTGGCGTCAGTACCGCCTGGGCCCCTGCAAGCTGCGGCAGGACCACCTTGCTGACGCGCATCTGCGCTTTGTTTACGGCGTTGATCAGGTTTTGCGTCAGCGCGCTGTCGCATGTGACGACGTGGAGATCCACATCCAGCCGCTGCCCGGTGAGCCCCACCGGATTGCGAATGTCGCCGCGGTTGTCCAGGAAAAACTCCTGCGGCAGCACGTGGATCACCTCCCGCTCCGCCGGGATCGGAACGGTTTGGGCTGCTTTGATGACTTGCGCGATGTCTTCCGCGGTAACCTCGTGGTGTTTTCCGTTCACCGGCACGGCGCCATGACAATCGAAGCTCTGGATGTGGTCGCCGGAAACACCCACCGTGACCCAGTCCACGGAAAGCCGGGATTTCATCTCTGCTTCCTGGGCAGCTTTACGGATCGTCGTCGCAGCCTCTTCCAAATCAACCACCATGCCCTTTTTCAGCCCTGCCGATTGAGCGTACCCGCTCCCGACCACTTCCAGACTGTCATCAGGCCGGACGCGAGCGATCAGGCAGCAGACCTTTTCGGTACCGACGTCCAGACCGCATACAACTTTTTCCTTTTTATTCACAGCTCCACCAACTCCTCGCTCTCTAATGATTCCGGCTCGTCTTGGGCTTGGCTTCCGCCTGTTCGGCCACCGGATGTCTCAAGCGATAGACGATCTGGCTGTCGAATCGCAGATCCACGGCTGCGATATCCTTCCCCTGCGCTTTCAGATCCCGGTACTGCGGCAGGTTGGACATGAACATCTGGAATCGTCTCAGGAAATCACGGTCCCCCAGAAATACCTCTGCCGTGTCGTCCACGAGCAGAACCTTGACGTTGGCAGGGTCGGAAAGGTCGACCTCGGAGAGCGCGCGCGTGAAATCGGGCGATCCAGCCGCGAGTTCCGCGAGCACTTGAACTCCGATGCGCACGCGGGAAGAGTTGTCTTCCTGGAGTACCTTGTAGGATGCGGCATCATCACCACGCAGGCCGGTGAATACGGGGGCGTCCATCTTTCCGTAAGCGGTATCGTAGTGGTCGAGAAGAAAGCCCTCGTTGTCCAGCAGCTCCAGATTACCGCCAATTTCCGCGATTACCGTGGGCACGCGTTCCTGCACCTTGATCTTGAGAGTCGAAGGGAGGATCCGGCGGACTTCGACCCTGCGAATCCAGGGTTCCTGCTCCAGGCGCGAGCGCAATTGCTTTAAGTCGATCCGGAGGATGTTAACCAGAAATTCCCTTCGCACGATGGACTCTACTGTCCCCGCGTCAGAATGCCTGCAACCCTCGACGCTGACGGTGCGGAGGGTGAGCAGACCCGTCGAATACGCATAGCGATGGACGGAGAATGCGGCCATGGCCACAAGCGCAAACAAACTCACCACAGCCAGCACTTTGAGCAGGGTAAGCAGGCGGGCTCCGAGAGGTTTGGAGCGCTGCTGTTTTTGCGCGATTTTTTTGCGCCCCGAGCGTCCCCGGTCGGGAGGGACCATGACCGCGGGATTTTCGGGCTCGCTGTGCGCTTGACCGGTTTTAATCTCCATGCTTCGTCTCCCCGTTCCCCAACCACTCCTCCCCGATCTTCCACACGTCGCCGGCCCCGAACGTGAGCAGCAGATCGCCTTCCTGCAGCCTGGTTCTCAGCATCTGGACCGCGGCGGGGAAGTCCGGTGCGTAGGTTACGTCACGATGACCATGCTTTTTGATCATGCCCGCCAGCTTCTCGGCCGTCACTCCTGGAATGGCATCCTCTCCGGCGGCATAGATCGGCAGCACAATCACAATATCCGCGTGGTAGAAGGCGCGCGCAAATTCCTCTTCCAGCGCCTGGGTGCGTGTATAGCGGTGTGGCTGGAACACAGCGATGATGCGCCGGTCGGATGCATTGTGGGCGGCATCCAGGGTCGCAATGATCTCGGTTGGGTGGTGCCCATAGTCGTCCACGACCAGAACTCCCTGTTTCTCGCCCTTGATCTGGAAGCGCCGGTCGGCGTTCTGGAAATCGCCCAGG
Organism: Acidobacteriota bacterium; assembly: GCA_041501225.1. GTDB lineage: Bacteria > Acidobacteriota > UBA6911 > UBA6911 > UBA6911 > JAFNAG01. The sequence goes on along the minus strand of JBGQNR010000001.1, from coordinate 45,110 downwards.
GCCGCGATGATCTTCTTCACCGGGATATCCAGCTCCAGACCGATGGCAAGCGCGGCGAGCGAATTCAGCACGCCATGTTGGCCCGGCACCTTTAACGATATGGTGCCGAGCACATTCCCCTGATATCGTGCCTGATAGCAGCAGCCGAAACCCTGAAACTCGATGCGTGAGGCCACAAGATCGGCCTGTTTGCTGGTTCCATAGGTGATGATGCGGCGCTCGACCCGGGGAATGATCGCCTGCACATTAGGATCATCGAGGCACAGCGCGGCGGCGCCGTAGAAGGGAACCTTGTTGACGAACATCGCAAAGGCAGCTTCAATCTCGGCCAGGCCTGCGTAATGATCCAAGTGCTCCCTATCGATATTGGTGACTACTGCCAGGGTCGGACTGAGTTTGAGGAATGAGCCGTCGCTCTCGTCTGCCTCAGCGACCAGAAATTCGCCCTTCCCCAGCTTGGCGTTGCTGCCGAGAGCATTGAGCCTGCCGCCGATAACAACGGTAGGGTCGTACCCTCCATGCACAAGCACGGTGGCAACCATCGAGGTCGTGGTCGTTTTCCCGTGGGATCCGGCAATGGCGACGCCATATTTCAATCGCATGAGCTCGGCGAGCATCTCGGCCCGCGGAATCACGGGAATCTGGAGCTTTTTCGCTTCTACGACCTCGACGTTGTCCTGGCGCACTGCAGAGGAGAACACCACGACATTGGCGTCATGCACATTCCTGGCGGAGTGTGCTGCGTAGATCTTGCCGCCCAAGGCCGACAATCTCTGAGTGATGGGACCGGATTTGAGATCCGAGCCGGAAACCTGGTATCCGAGGTTGAGCAGCAGCTCGGCAATGCCGCTCATGCCGATGCCGCCGATGCCCACGAAGTGGATACGCTGGATTTTCTTAAACATGATCTTCCCTTCGACCCATCGCGGCCTGCCCGCTGCCCGACACCAATTCCTCGATTATATCCGCGATCCGGCGGGCAGCCTCCGGCTTCGCCAATCGTCGCGCCTCTTCTTCCATGCGTTCGATTTCCTCGGGTTGCTCCATCAAGCGCCTGAGTTCGATGGCCAAACGTCCAGGCCGCCATTCGCGCTCCGGGATCATCCTGGCCGCTCCGTGCTGCTCGAGCGCACGCGCATTCCTGGTCTGATGATCGTCGGCCGCGCCGGGGAAAGGAACCAGGATGGCCGCTTTCCCGGCCGCAGTCACCTCGGCAACTGTGCTGGCGCCGGCGCGCGAGATGATCACGTCGGCATCCGCGAACTGCTCGAAGATGCGCGGAAAGAATGCCTGCACTTCGCCTTTCATGTTTGCCTCACCATACGCGTGCCTTACATTTTCGAGTTCCTTCTCGCCGGTCTGATGGATCAGCCTCAATCCCGCTCCCAGCTCCTTTAGCCCGGGCAGCGCGGCGCAGACAATCGAGTTCAGGGCCCGGCTTCCCTGGCTGCCGCCATAGATCAGCACACTCAGCTCTCCTGGACGCCGCGAGCGCCTGGGAAGAATCAGAAACTCCTTGCGCACCGGGATGCCCGTGACCTCGGCCTTCCTGCGGAAGTATCGGCACGCATCCGGCAACGCCACAGCGACCCGGTCGACCACCAGGGCAAGCAGCCGATTCGCCAATCCAGGATAGGCGTTGGGCTCCATGATCAACGTGGGCCTGCCCAGCCACCAGGCGGCGAGCACCACCGGGCCGGATGAATAACCGCCTACACCGATGACGACATCGGGCGCAAAGTAACGGATCAGCCGCCGCGCCTGCAAGAGACTTCGCGGAATGAGGAGGAGGTTGCGCATCGATTCCAGGGGACCCACCCTCTTCAATCCGGCTGAATCGATAAACTCGACGCGGAATCCCTCTTGCGGCACGATCCGGGCTTCGAGCCCGCGCCGCGTGCCGACGAAAAGGAAATCGTCGGCAGATTGCCGATGTTGCAGCTCCCGCGCCAGCGCGATGCCCAAATACAGGTGCCCTCCCGTTCCGCCCCCGGCGATCATAACCCTGCCCGATCTTTCGTTCCGAATTTCGGACCTTGGATTCAAAAACATCCCAGACGCCATGTCAAGCTTATTGGATCCGCAACCATCGTTCCAGTCAAACCCTTCACCGCTGCATGCGGTGAGATCTGATTAGCTGTTGCTCCTGCAAGCTGCCTGCCGCTGCCTTGCTGTCTTTCTGCGCTATCACAGGGCGGGACGAAAGCAGCCCCGATGGCGGCGCTAAATGACGAAACCGCCAATGCACAGAAAGGGACGCCAATAAATATCTGCGCGCATCCAGGTTCACCTGCGATTCCGTATGAACCATAATTCCGCCTCAGGCTTTCTCCGCATAGTTCGAAATATTCAGCAGGATCCCTGTGGCCATGAGGTTCAACAAGAGGGAAGACCCGCCCTGGCTAATGAACGGAAGGGCAATTCCCTTGGTCGGCATGAGTGCCAGCACCATCGAAATGTTGATGAATGCCTGTAATGCCACCATGAGCGTAATCCCCAGGCCGAGATAAAAACCGAACAGATCGGGGGCTTTCAACGCGATCTTGACCCCGCGATAAAAAAAGAAGAGAAATGCCAGACAAACCAGGAGGGTGCCAATCAGTCCGATTTCCTCACCAATCACAGCGAAAATAAAATCGCTGGGGGCCTCTGGCAGAAAAAAGAGTTTTTGCTTGCCTGCTCCAAGGCCCAGCCCGAAGATGCCGCCACTGCCGACTGCGGTCAACGACTGCGAGATCTGCCAGCCGGAGCCATGCGGATCGAGGGATGGATCCAGAAAAGCCGCAATGCGCCTAAAGTGGTAAGAGTGGCTCATTACGGCCAGGCAGAGCACCGGCAGACCCGCGACGCACGCGGCCATGATGTATTTCCAGCTCAACCCTGCAGTGAAAAGCAATGCGAAGACGATGAGCGTCATGCACACGGCCTGGCCCAGGTCAGGCTCGTACGCAATCAGGCCGGCAAACAGCAGGACGACCGCTAAAAAAGGCAACAGCCTGTTCTTGAAGTTATTGATCTCGGCCTCGTGGTCATGCAGGAAGGCGGCCGAGAAGATCAACAGTACCAGCTTCGCTATCTCGGAAGGCTGGAATGAAATGATGCCGTAGCGCAGCCAGCGATGCGCGTAGTTCACGGCCGGCTGGGTTAGAACGAATACCAGGCTCACGGCGGTCATCACCAGCAGAAAGGTGACCCACCTCTTTTTCTGCCAGATGTGGTAATCGACATTCATCAAAACCACCATGGCCACATACCCCACCGCGGCATAGATGAGCTGGCGCAGGAAATAATAGGCAGACATGCCGCCATGCTGGTCGGCTGCGATTGCGGAGGAGGCGCTGTACACCATCATCAACCCGAAAATGGCCAGCACATTGGCAGTAATGAACAGGGGACGGTCGCTGGTTGCTTTGTATGCCATAGTTATTTCCGTGCCAGGCTGTGCACTGCTTCCTTGAAGACACTGCCGCGGTGCTCATAGTTTTGAAACATGTCGAAACTTGCGCAAGCGGGCGCCAGCAGCACGATGTCGCCCGCGTGCGCCTTTCGGCTGGCGAAGCTTACGGCTTCGGGAAGACTGGCTGCCGAGCTGGTCTCCACAACATCCGACAGGGCATCGCGGATCTTGCCCGCCGCTTCACCGATCAGAATCAAGTGCTTCACCCGCTGCGCGACCAGGGGGCGAAGCGGCAGGAAATCGCCGCCCTTGTCCCGGCCGCCCGCAATCAACAGGATATTGTGCGGAAAGGCCTCCAGAGACTTTATGGTGGCATCCACATTGGTGGCTTTGGAGTCGTTGAAATACTGGACCCCCTGCAGTTCCGCGACAAATTCGAGGCGATGCTCGACCCCGGCAAATGCCCGAACCCCGACAACCAGGCTGTCCGGAGCCGCTCCTGCCAGCAGCGCCATAGCACAGGCCGCCAGGACATTTTCGAGATTGTGGCCGCCTTTGAGCCGAATCTCGCCGGCAGGGAACAAGGTCGTGTCGCCGCGGTCGTCCCGATAGACCAGATGTCCTCCTTTGACGAAGGCTCCGCGTGCTACATCACCTTTGCGGCTGAAAAACACAGGAGTTGAGCAGACTTGGGAAGCCATTGCCGCCGTGCGCGGATCGTCTGCGTTCAACACCGCAAAATCTGTGGCTGCCTGATTCATGAAGATCCGCTGTTTGGCGCTGATGTAATCCTCAAAATCGCGATAACGATCCAGGTGATCCGGCGTTAGATTGAGTACAGAACCCACAAAGGGGCGGAACTCATGAATGCTCTCCAGCTGGAAGCTCGATAGCTCCACTACGTAAATGTCCTCCGGGGTCGAAGCCGATACGAAGCCAATGAGCGGGGTGCCGATATTCCCCGCGGCAAATCCCCGGAGCCCGGCGCCGCGCAGCAGCTCGGCCACGAGTGTTGTGGTCGTGGTCTTGCCGTTCGATCCGGTGATGCCAAGAATCCTTCCTTGGATATGCCGATAGGCAAGCTCGATTTCAGCCAGAATCGGGATTCCCGCCTTGTGGCTTTCCTCAAACAGGGGAAGTGCCAGCGGCACTCCCGGGCTGATAACAATCCAATCACAGTTGCGAAAACTGTCGGGCCTGTGAAGGCCCAGTTCGAGAATCAGCTCGCCGGAGGTTTGGGCCACCTCGCGCAAGCGCGCAAGCGAGGCTGACAGCATGTCTTCGCTCTTGGCATCGGTAAGCACAACACGCGCGCCGCGTTTGAGCAGAAATTCAGCCGAGGCCACGCCGCTGCGCGCCGCGCCCACAACCAAAACCTTCTGCCCTGCATAGGATCTTTCCATATTCCTGTCCGTCAGCGCAGTTTGAGCGTGCTGAGACTGAAGAGCGCGAAAATGATGGCGATGATCCAGAACCGGATCACGACGCAACTCTCCTCCCAGCCTGCTTTCTCAAAGTGATGATGCAACGGCGCCATCCGGAAAATACGTTTTCCAGTCGATTTGAATGAGATCACCTGCAGGATCACGGACAGCGCTTCCAACACAAACACGCCGCCGATCATCGGCAGCAACAATTCCTGCTTGATGAGAATGGCTACGGTGCCGATCGCTCCCCCCAGCGACAACGAACCGACGTCCCCCATGAAAATCTGTGCCGGATGAGCGTTGTACCAGAGGAATCCCAATGTGGCTCCGACCATGGCCCCGCAGAAAATCGTCAGCTCGGCAGCGTATGGGTTTTTGATCAAGTCCAGGTACTCTGCAAATTTTGCGTGGCCGCTGACGTAGCACAAGACGGTAAGCGCGGCGGCGGCGATGATTACGCACCCGGCCGCCAGGCCGTCGAGCCCGTCAGTCAGATTGACTGCGTTGGATGCGCCCACGAGGATCAGCAGAACAAAAAATGTTAGCGGGATCAGGAACGGCCCAACGTACCAGATATTCATTTCGGGTGTGAAATTCTTAAGAAAGGGAACGCTCAGCCTCGTGCTGTATAAGCCTACTTCGGCGAGATAGTAGAGCGCCAGGCACACGCCCAGGCCGATCAACGTCTGATAAATGAATTTCTTTCTGCCGGTGAGGCCCAACGACCGTTTGCGCGTAATCTTGAGATAGTCATCCGTGAATCCCACCAGTCCGAAAAGCAGAGTCGCGATCATCACGACCCAGACGTAGAGATTGGTGAGATTCGCCCACAGCAGTGTCGGCAGCAAGGTCGCAACGAGAATCAGGACTCCGCCCATGGTGGGCGTGCCTGCCTTGCTCTGATGGGACGATGGGCCATCGGAACGAATCTGCTGGCCGATCTGGAACTTACGCAGCTGTGCGATCAGCCACGGTCCAAGCAGAAGGCACAAAAGCAAGGCGGTCAAGCTGGCAGCCGCCGTCCGGAAGGTGACGTACTGAAACACCCGGAAGGGATGGATCACCTGACTCAGAGAGGGAAGCAGGTAATAGAGCATCAGCTGACCATTTCCGAATAGGAGGACCGAAGAGCCTGGATCATTTTTTCCAGATGGACGCCGCGCGACCCTTTGATGAGTACCACGTCCCCCGGCTGCAGCTTCAGGTACAGGAAATCGATGGCCGGATTGACCTCAGTAAAGAAATGAACCTGAGTGGCGGGCAGTCCCGCTGCGACCGCGCCGCGCGCGAGATCGCGCGCCGCCCCCTGCACGCCGACGACAATATCGATGCCGCTTTCTGCTGCGTATACACCGCACTGGTGGTGCAAAGCCTCCGCCCCCTTACCCAACTCTAGCATTTCCCCTGCTATTAGGATGCGTCTGGAATAGCGGGGAATCCGGGAAAGGGTTTCGATCATCTGCATCAGCGCGCGCGGATTCGAATTGTAGGAGTCGTCAATCACCGTGAATCCTTCCCGGAAGTGCAATGTCTGTCCCCGCATATGGGCTTGGCGCAGATGCCGCAAGCTCTCCAGGATCTGTTCGATGTCGATGGTGTAGCGACGGGCCAGAGCTATTGCAGGAAGGGCGTTCATGACATAGTGCGCACCGCAGAGGGGCATGATTGCCCTTCTGCTGGCGCCCTCGCAGGCGAGGCGGAAGCGGGTTTCCATCAATCCGCTGATCTCGATCTCGTCGGCGCGGACTTCGGCTGTTGCGGAGAATCCGAAAGAGACTTTGTCGCCGCTAAAGCGATTGGCAATTGCGCACACGAGTGGATCATCGGCGTTGTAGATCAGGGTGCCGCCCGCAGCCAGACCTTCTGCCAGTTCGCCTTTGGCACGGGCGATCGCCTCGAGTGACTCGAAGAATTCCAGATGGACCGGGGCTACATTCGTGATGACCCCCGCATCCGGCAAGGCGATCCGGCACATCTCGGCGATCTCGCCCGGTGCGCTCATGCCCATTTCGAACAAGCCGATATGGTCCTCCGGGCTGAGGCCGAAGATGGCTAGAGGCAGTCCGAACAGGTTGTTGTAGTTTCCTGGGGAGCGATAAACGCTGAATTCCGTCTGCAGGACCTGCGCCATGAACTCCTTCGTGGTGGTCTTGCCCATGCTTCCCGTGATACCGACCAGGCTGCCGCGCCAGTTGCGCCGCACAAAAGCCGCGAGGTCTTTCAGCGCTTCATGCGTATCCTCCACCCGCAGCAGAATCTTGTTGGCAGGGAAGGCCTCGGGAATTTCATAGCGCAAGTCGACCACCGCACCCGAAGCTCCCTTCTGCAGTGCGGTGAAGACGTGATCGTGCCCGTCGTTGCGCGGACCGCGGATTGCGAAGAACAGATCAGAGGCGCGCAGCGTGCGGGTATCGATCGATACGCCCGCCAGCGAGGTGCTTTTCGATCCTGAAACCAGGACTCCGCCGGTCGCGGATTCCAACTGTGCCGCAGTCATGTGTGCCATAACCAAATCCATCAAGATGGCCGTTGAGGGCCGAATGCCGCCGTACTTCCGGTCATGCACGGTCAGGTTGTTGATGTAGCTCGCCACAGTCTCAGTCTCCTTGTCCGTTCAGCATTTGGTGAATGATCTCCAGAGCAACCGCTCGGTCATCGAAAGGAAATACTTGAGCGCCGACGATTTGATAGTCCTCATGCCCTTTGCCGGCGATGACCACAACGTCGCCTTTGTGTGCCAGCGCCAGCGCCGACCGGATTGCCTCACGGCGGTCCGGTCGGAGTTGATAAGGCGCCGGGCCCTGTTTCAGGCCGGGTGTAATCTCCGCCAGGATCTGCAGTGGATCTTCAGAGCGTGGATTGTCGGAGGTGGCCACGACGATGTCGCTCAGCCGTGTCGCGATGGCGCCCATCAAGGGACGTTTCCTGCGATCCCGGTCGCCGCCGCAACCGAAGACGGTGACGATGCGTCCCGGAGTCAATTGCCTCACCGTCCCCAGGAGTTTTTCGAGCGCATCGGGCGTATGTGCGTAATCCACGAGTACAGTAAAGTCCTGTCCGCCATGCACCAGCTCCAATCGTCCGGGTACGCCATCCAGGGATTCGATTCCCTCGCAGATGTAGCGCAGCTCTATTCCGAAACCGAGGGTTGCACCGGCAGCGGCCATAATGTTGTAGATATTGGGACGGCCCACCAGGCGGGTGTGGATCGTCAGTTCACCAAAAGGCGTGGTGAGCCTGAGATCGGTGCCCTCGATGCCGATCCGGCTGTCGAGGACGTGGATTTCAGCCTCGGTATCGAATCCATAGCGCACTACCGGAACGCTCACCTCAGTCGAGAGCCGCCGCCCATACGGATCGTCGATGTTGATGACCGCCGTCTTGATCGCGTTTGCACCCTTGGGAGTGAATAGCAGCTGTTTAGCCTGGTAATAGGATTCCATGTCCTGATGGAAATCGAGGTGCTCCGGCGTCAGATTGGAAAATACGCCGACCTCGAACCGGGTGCCGAAAACACGACTCAGGGCCAGCGCATGGGAAGAGACCTCCAGGCTGCCATGTGTGCATCCGGACTGCAGCGCCTGGTGCAGGAATGCCGTCAGGTCACTCGCCTCCGGCGTCGTGTGCGCGCTTGGGAAGGGCCGATCGCCGATTCTCATCCCCAGCGTCCCGATCAGGCAGGAACGCAAACCTGCCCTGCGAAAGATGGCGTCCACAAGGCAGCAGGATGTCGTCTTACCATTGGTTCCGGTGATCGCAACCAATTGCATGTAAGCGGCCGGGTCATGAAAAATCACGCGCGCGGCCTGGGCAAGGAATTTGCGTGCATCTTGCACCTTCAGGGTTGCGATTCCGGTCCTGGAGGTGAGGGTGTCCTCTGCCGCCAGGGCGACAGCGCCGCGGGCAATCGCCTCTTCGACAAACAGCGCCCCATCGGTTTTTGCCCCTTTCAAGGCGACGAATAAGTCTCCCGGCTTTGCCTGGCGCGAATCGTAGGTGACGCCGAGGATCTGCACCTGAAGATCTCCCTCCACGCTCATTCCGGGAATCTCATTTTGCAGTTCTTTCAGCAGCATGATTCCTGCCCCTCAGCGCTTGCCGGCTTGGGCTTGTCGGACGGGAGATGCAGCCACGCTGTTTCCTGTGGCAGTGGGCTTGTTGGCACCTTGCGGTTTGCTGAGCGCGAAGGTCACGCTGCATGTCTCCCCGACAGGGACGAGCGTGCCAGCGAGAGGCAGCTGAAAAACCGCTGAGCCCGTGCCGGTGGTCTGAATCTTGAGGCCCAATTCCTGGCAGAGCTCCACGGCGGTTCGCTTTGACACGCCGTGGAAGTCGGGCACAGCCACACTGGCTGCGGCTACGCGCACGGTTATGGTATTGCCCTGGCTTGTGCCGTCCGCATTTTCCGGTCGAGCGGCGACGGGGAGGATCGGCGTCGCGTTGGGGCGAAAATCCTCGGCATCCACGGCGATCGATGAGCCGGGTTTCGTCGTCTTGATCGGCATGGTCTGGTCTGGTGGAACGTGCAGCTGCAGCAATGCCTCCTGGGTTATGGCGCGGAAGATCGGGGCAGAGATATCGCCGCCATAGATGCCGCCTTTGGGCTCGTCGATCTGGACCAGCACCGTGATCCGTGGCTGGGGCAGGGGCGCAAAGCCGATGAAGGAAGCGACATATTTGGTGTTGGAATAATGACCGTCGACGATTTTCTGTGCTGTGCCGGTCTTGCCGGCGGCACGATATCCCTCCAAAGCGGCCTTCCGGCCGGTGCCCCGCAATACCACACCTTCAAATGCTTCACGCACTGCAGCGGCGGTTTCGGACCGCATAATGCGCGTTGGTTCTCTTTTGTTGACCTGCACGAGATCGCCATTTTGATCAATTACGCGATCCACCACCAAGGGCCGGACGCGAAATCCGCCGTTGGCGATGGCGTTGATCGCGGTCAAGATCTGAACCGACGTAACACCGACTTCCTGGCCAAAGGAGATCGCGGCCACCGAAAGACCGGACCACTGCTGCCAATCTCGCACCAGACCCACGATTTCACCCGGCAAATCCACCCCGGTTTTTGAGCCGAAGCCGAAGGTGCAGAGGGCCTGATACAGCCGTTGCTCGCCCAGACGCAGGCCGAGCTTCGCTGCGCCGATGTTGGATGAGTTTTCCAGGACCTCGTTGAAGGTCAGCAGGCCATAGGCTTTGTGATCATGAAAGACGTGGTTGCCGACCGTAATCGATCCCATCTGGCAATCGATCTTCTCGTCCGGCCGCGTCAGTCCGGCTTCCAGGGCGGCCGTGGCAACGACGACTTTGAAAGTGGACCCGGGTTCGAAGAAATCCGAAACCGCGCGGTTGCGCCAGAAATCAGGCGAATAGTCGTTATAGGTATTACAGTTGTAGCCCGGATAGCTGGCCAATGCCAGGATCCTGCCGGTGTCCGATTCCATCACGATGGCCGTGCCGTTGGCCGCCGAGGCATTTTCCACGCCGGCCGCCAACTCGCGCTCGGCGATGTACTGAATCGACTTGTCGATGCTGAGGACCAGGGAATGCCCCTGCACGGGGGGCTTCTCGATTTTCCCCCGGAAGGAGCGCCCGCGTGCATCCACATCAAAGGAGATTTGTCCTGGCGCTCCCTTGAGTTCCTGGTCGTATTGCATCTCGACCCCGGCGCCGCCGTCCCCGTTCATATTCACAAATCCCAGCGCTTGACACGCGAGTTCGCGATTAGGGTAGACGCGCATGCTCTCTTCGACAAGATATACACCGTCGATCCCCAGTGCTTCTACGCGCGCTTCGTCTTTCGGGTCAATCCGGCGCTTCACCACCATGAAAGTTTGCCGGGCGGGATCCGTCATTTTGGACAGCAATTCCTCGAAGTCCAAATCCAGGATCGAAGCCAGTTCTCGGGCAGCAGTTTTGACATCCTTCGATCGGCTGATCCGGCGCGGTTCGGCGTGTACGGTGCTGACCGATACGCTGGTGGCGAGTTCGTCCATGTGCGCATCGTAGATGACGCCGCGGGGGGCGAGGACCGAGCGGGCAACCTGCTGGCGCTGCAGAGCTTGCTGTGCAAACTCCTCATGATGAATGACTTGGAGCTGCACCAGGCGGGTACAGATGATCCCGGACCAGAGGAAGATGCCACCGATGACTAGAAATACCCTGATCGGATTCGCTCTCTTCCCTTGGTCGGCCATCATCAGTTATTCGCAGAGGATCTCCTTGGCGGAACGCTCGCAGGGGGCGTATTGACCAAGGCCAGAGTGGCAGGATGTGCATCGATCTCGCTGAATCTCGCCGCGATGCGCTGATAGGGACCCAGCGGCTCCATAGCCAGTTCATTCCGTGCAATGCGATCGATGCGGTCGGGGCTTTTCAGAGTTTCCTCCTCTAGAATCAGGATGCTCTCTCTGCGCGCCAGTGTCTGCTCGATGTCTTTGCACTTCTGCACTTCATAACCCAGCGCGACGATCCGGCAACGAGTCCAAACATAGCCGGTCAGAGCGCCCGCGATTATTAAGAGGCAGAGCATGCTCGCCAGGAGATCCGCGAGGCTGCGGGAATCGGGTCTGTGTGCAATCCGGTAATTTCGAGATTCAACTCCTACGGACCAATCATTCATCATGGTTGCGGCCGCCTCGGCTCTTGAGGAGCTTTTTTAGTGAAAACAAAGCTTCGGATTAAACGCACTCCAGCGCCCTCAGCTTTGCGCTGCGGGCACGTGGATTGATTGTTAGCTCGGCGTCCCCAGGGGTCAGAGGGCGAGGAGTCACGATCCGGGCGCGCACCTGCCGCGGGCAGATGCACAGATCTGGAGGACGCTCGCAGACGCAGGCGCCGGACAACATTCGGAAAGTTCTCTTTACGATTCGGTCTTCTAAAGAATGGAACGCAATGGCGGCCAGCCTGCCACCGGGCGTTAAAAATGAAAGCGCGTTGGCAAAAAACTCCTCCAGGCCCTCGAGTTCCTGGTTGACCGCAATACGCAGCGCCTGGAAAGTCCGCGTCGCAGGGTGAATTGTGCGCGAACCCTTGTTTTTGATGGCACGGCTGACAATCTCAGCCAGTTGTGAACAGCGCGCGATGCGAGTTCCCTCGCGGGACGCCACAATGGCGGCCGCAATCCGGCGCGAGAACCTCTCCTCCCCGTGGCGGTAGATGATGGAAGCAAGTTGCTCCTCGGGCAGGTCATTGACCAGATCTGCCGCCGTGAGGCGCTGGCTTCGGTCCATGCGCATATCGAGGGAAGCTTCGCTCTGGAAGCTGAATCCGCGTTCCGGCAGCAAGAGCTGGTAGGAAGAGACGCCCAGGTCCACCAGGACGCCGTTGATCGGCCCGATGCCGAGATGGTTCAGAACCAGGGGGAGGTTTTTGAAATTTTCGTGCAACAAACGCGTGCTGCCTGAGTACGGCTGCAGGTGATGCCTGGCCTTCTCCAGCGATTCTTTGTCGCGATCCAGACCGATCAACAGCCCGCTGGGTTGAATTTTCTCGAGAATCGCCCAGGCGTGACCTCCCAGTCCCAAGGTCGCATCCACATAGATGCCGCCCGGCCGGCACTGAAGCAGTTGCAGCACCTCCTCCCGCATCACGGGCAGGTGTTCAAGTACGAAATTGTTCGGTTCGTTGGTTGTCATGCCGGACTGCCAGACCGCCCTTACCATGCCTCTCCCCGCTTTGACCTCAGATCCCTTGCTCCGCCAGTTTCTCCCGATCGACGTCCGTGAGAGGCTCTTCCTTCATGCTCTGACGAATGGTTTCGTTGTTCCATACTTCCAGGTGATCGTTCTTTGCCATTACGATGACATCGCCGGAGATCTTGGCGTCTTCCCGAAGGGTTTGAGGTATGAGAATCCGCCCCTGCGGGTCCATTTGCGAAAGCATGCCGTAGTAGCTGGTGAACTTCAGCAGCTTAAGCTTTGCTGGAACCATGCGAGGTGCTGACTGGAGTTTTTGAGCGATCTGCTCCCAAACAAAAATAGGGTAGATTTGGGCACATTTGCCGTCGTCGCTGGTGACGAAGTATGTGTTGTCTTCCGTCTCGGGTAGGTCACGGCGGAACTTGGCCGGAATCTTCAAGCGGAACTTATCATCAATCTTCGCAGGACAACTTCCCCAGAGCATGGGCCCTCGACCACTGCAACGTTGAACTTTCGGAAAGAACGCTTAAAACGGGGAAAGTAGGTTTATTGTGAACCCTGTCTACCACTTTAGACCACTTTAGACCACACGCAGAATGTAGATCTGCCTGAAATTTCTGTCAAGTAAATAGTGCAACTATTTGCACTTTCGTAGAAAAAGTGTGCTGAGATTCTCCCTTTTCCAGCCATGGAGGTCTCAGGTTCCGGGACCGTCTCCCCAGGTGGGGCCTGAAATGTAATAATTGCAGAATTTGGATCGTGGCCGGTGCTCACATAGGCACACAGGTAAGTGCGGCTGACGTATCCAATGCTAGCTTGATTTCAGGGTTCCTCGCGGGGAGAGAATTCGGGGAAATGCGTATCCTGTCGCTCTGTTTCGTGTGCTAACATATTTATCTATTTCAATTTGGAGGATATCGAGTGAAGGTAGGAATCGTTGGTCTGCCCCTGGTAGGGAAAAGCACGATTTTTAATCTATTGACCCATGGCCATGTGGACACCTCTTCCTGGGGCGGAGGCAAAGGCGAGGCCCACATCGGGGTGGCCCAGGTTCCCGACCCGAAATTGGAGCGCCTGGCTGAGATTTTTAAGCCGAAAAAAGTCACCTTCGCCACAGTGGAGTATGTCGATTTGCCGGGATTGGCGCGAGGCGAAGGTAAAGCCGTTGATTCGCGCGAAATGAGCAGCTACCTCACGAACCTCAAAAACGTCGATGCTCTGGTCCAGGTGGTGCGTGCATATATAGATGAGAATATTCCTCACTCCGAGGGAAGCATTGATCCGCGGCGAGACATCGGGCTCTTTGAGCTGGAAATGATTTTTTCAGACCTCGCCATAATCGAGAAGCGGCTCGAACGACTGTCGAAAGATCTCAAAAAAGCGAAGACCCCGGAACTGGAACTGGAAAATGCGGTACTCGAGCGCTTCAAGGCGGCATTGGAGCAGGAGCAGCCTTTGCGCAATCTGACCCTGACGGAGGAAGAGGAGAAGAGAGTCAGGGGATTTACCTTTCTTTCGGCCAAACCCATGCTGCTGGTTCTCAACCTGGGCGACCAGGGCATAGCCAAGATCCCGCGGGCGGTTCAGGAGTTCGGTCTCGAGCGGCAGGCGGCGCAAAAAAGTGTCGGCATCACGGCTGTTTGTGGGAAAATCGAGGCCGAAATTGCGGCATTGCCGGAGGAGGATGCGCGCCTGTTCATGGAGGATCTTGGACTCCAGGCCAGCGGGCTGGCTCGGATTATAAGGGAATCCTATTCTCTGCTGGGTTTGCAGTCTTTCTACACTGCCGGCGATCCCGAAGTTCGTGCCTGGACCATCCCGGGAAACACGACAGCGCAACAGGCCGCCGGGGTGATCCACAGTGATTTCGAGCGGGGATTCATCAAAGCGGAAGTCGTCGCCTATGATGATATGATACAGCTGGGCTCATTTCCTGCAGCCAGGAACAAGGGTGTGCTCCGTTTGGAAGGCAAAGAATATCTTGTCCAGGAAGGCGATGTGATCCTATTTCGATTTAACGTATGAGACTTCGCGCCCTTTTCTTTCTTGCGGTCAGCCTTGCCCTGTTTTCGGCAGTTGCGGCAGATGCCGAGAATAAAGTCGAGCTGTTTGGCAAGACAATCCGCACGATCGAATTTCTGGAGATCGATACCCATCGCCCATTGGATCGCACCCGCTACGACCGCATCATCGGCTTGAGGGCAGGCCATGACAAACTGACTCAGACCGGCCTAAAGAACGCGATCCAAGCCCTCTACGATGCCGGAAGCGTTTCAGACATCTCTATCTCCGGAGAGCCCGACGGTGACGAGATTCGCCTTCAGTTTCATCTCCGGCTGAGCACCTACTTCAATCGTTTTCAGATCTCGAAAGGCGTGGACCTTGGAGGCCGTTCCGCGGTTGAAGCGATTGGACTGCCGGTGGGCGAGCGTTTTTCATTCTTGAAGCTGGAGGAAGCGCGGCAGTTGGTGCTGAGATTCATGATCGAGCAAGGCTTCTATGAAGCTGTAGTTGTCGCGCACTGGGTCAGGGATGGGGACAGCGCCCGCATCGATACCTCCTTTGAAGTCCAACCGGGCCCACAGGCAATCGTCCGGTCCCTGGCAGTACACGGTGTGCCTCAGAATGTTATTCCCTCGATCCGCGAGAGATTGGGATTGGCGGAAGAGCACAAATATCGCCGCGACCGCTTCCAGAAACGGCTGGATGCGCTGAAAAAGAATCTTGTCGGCCGAGGCTTTCTCGACGTCGAACTGAACCTGAAGGGCGATCCTGACTCCTATCGTGCCAGGGATCATTCGATCGCACTTGATCTGTCGATCGCCAACTTCGGACAGGTGCGCATAGTGCTCGATGGATTTAAAATTCCGAAGGAAGAACAGCGGCGCCTTCTGCCTATCCTGGCCGGCGGAGGGTTGCGGCCGGAGTTAGTCGCGGAGGGAACGGCCAACCTCAGGGAATATCTCGAAGAACGTGGCTACCCGGAAGCGGCCGTCCCGCTTCCGGATGAGGCTGCCCCGGATCCCGCCGGTGTTCGCCTGGTTCACTATTCGATCGAAAGGGGACGCCGGGTTCTGGTAAGTAAGGTTCAATTCCGAGGCAACCGGGCGTTCGTGGACGCAGATCTTCTCAAGGCCATGCAGATGCAGCCCTCCCGCTTCTGGGAACGATTGGCGTCCAGCGTTTTCAGAATGGACTCCATCCTGCAGAAGTCGACGTATAGTGTCTCCAAGCTTGATTCTGACGTCGAATCCCTGCTGTCGCTCTATGCGTCCGCAGGCTATCTCCATGCCTCGATCGTGCCATTGCCCGAGTTTTATCAGAACGGGGAGAGAGTCCGGCTCACATTCGAATGCTCCGAGGGCAGCCAGGCATTTGCCACATCGGTCACGATCAACCATCAGCTTCCCGCAGAAGCTCTGGCAACGCTGGGATTGGACCAGACTGCCGCCAACGCCCTCATCTCCAGGATGCATTTGAAAAAGGACAAGCCCTACTCGCCGGCTCTGACGAAGCATGATCGGCAGATCATTTTGGCGGCGTTCAACGATGCGGGCTTCCTGCAGCCTGCAGTGATTCCCCGGGAGACTTCCGACGGCAACAGCGGCTATAGTGTCAATTTTGAGATCCAACAGGGGGAGCAGTCGAGCGTCGACAACGTCGTGGTCGTCGGGAGAAATCGGACGCGCGCATCGGTGATCGAGAAACGCATCAAGTTAAAGCCGGACGAGCCTCTCAGTCTGGGCAAAATGCTGGAGACACAACAGGCACTTTACAGCACCGGCGTTTTTGACCTGGTGCGGGTGGACCCCCAGAATCCTGAGAGCAGCGCTCCCTATCAGAACGTGATCGTCCACGTGCAGGAAGCCAGGCCCCGCACTTTGCGCTATGGTCTGGGTTACCAGGAACGGGAGAAAGTGCGCGGGATTCTCGAGCTGAGCGATTTGAACCTTTTTGGATTGGGACAGAGCGTTGATCTCCGCCTGCGAGGCAGCAAAATTGAGCAGGCCGGCTTGCTCAGCTTCAAGCAGCCGCAAATCCGTTTTCTCCCGATCGACTCCTATTTGACTTTCTCCGGCGGCAAAAAACAGCAAATCAGTTTTACGGAACGACGCTTGGACCTGTCCTACCAGTACAGCCGTCCGATCAACGATCACACGTGGGGTATGCTGCGCTACAGTTTTACCAACGTGCGCGTGTCGCAGGTGACGCCGGATCTCCTGCGTGAGGAGGCCCCGCGCAACCTTTCCACCATCTCCGCATTCTATGTGAACGACACCCGGAACAATTACACGGATACCAACGCCCGGTACCTTGATCCTCAGAAAGGTTTTTTCACCTCAACGAATGTGGGTTTCACGGTGAATCACGGCGGCAGCGGCTACTATGTGTCACTTTTTTCTCAGAACAGCTACTATCGGAAGCTCTTGGGAACCCTGTTGATGGCCTCCTCCTTCCGTGCGGGTCTGTTGCTTCCAATCGGCGGGGATACCCATATCCCCGTGGGCGAGAGGATCCCGATCAGTGAGAGGTTTTTCGCCGGCGGCAGCTCCAGCCTCCGTGGTTTCGCCACCGACAGGGCAGGACCTCTCGGACGAAACAACGAGCCCATCGGCGGCAACGCGCTGCTGATCGCAAACCAGGAGCTGGGTGTGCCGGTGATGAACTGGCTTGAAATCGCGGGTTTTTATGATGTCGGCAACGTTTTCACCCATCTGACCGCGGTCCGCTGGTCCGACATCAGTCACACTGTGGGAATCGGCTTGAGGTTGAAGACGCCCTTCGGCCCCATCCGCCTCAACTACGGTTTCAATCTGAGCCTGTCCGCGCATCTTAAGGCGCTCGGATACAAGCAGGGGCATTTTTCCCTGACTCTCGGTCCGCCTTTCTGAGTCGTGAATATGAAAAAACTGTGCCGGATAGCCATGCTGATCACCTGTTGGATCGGAACCGGTGTCTGCTCCGCCCAGGAGATCGACCGTTTGCTGGCTGCCGTGAACGGCAAGGTGATTACCACGTTGGATCTCCAGATGACACGCACGCTCAATGCCGTGCTCGACCTGGGCCAGAACAAGCAGGCGCAATCGGAGCAGGAGGAATTGGAACAACTCATCCATCAGGAATTGATCCGTCAGGAGATGGAGAACTACTCGATTGCGCAGGCACAGATCGATGAGGTGGTTCAAGCCAAGATCGAGGATCTCAAGAGATCCTATGCCGAGATCGGTGGGCTGCCGGCACTATTCCGCCAGCTTGGTCTGGAACCCGACGAATTGGCGGAAAGAGTCAAGACCATTGTCCTGGCGGAAAAGTTCATCACCTTGCGTTTTGGCCCGTTTGTGACCGTGTCTCCGGAGGAAGTGGAATCCTATTACCGTCTCAGGCTTCTCCCGGACCTGAAAGCAAGAGGGATTGCCGCCCCTCCTCTGACTGAAGTGGCATCGAAGATCGAAGCCCTTTTGAAGGAGGACAAAAAGACCGAGGCCTGGTTGCAATGGATGGACAACATCAAAAACAATTCGCGCATCGAATATTTTGATGGCGCCGCAACCACGGGGAAGAAGAAGCGGCCATGAGCTTGCGACCTCGAACCATCATCCTCACGGCTTTCGGGCTGGTGTTGCTCGCCTTTGCAGGCGCTGCGCTCACCTATCTTCGCTCCGCTCGCTTCCAGGAGCGCGTGCGCAGCGAGCTGAGCGCGCGGATCCAGCAGGCAACCGGTCTGCGCGTAACGATGGATCAGTTTTCGCTCGATATCTTGCGCGGCAGATTCTCAGTGTCGAAGCTCGAGGTGGGTTCCACGAAGGGCCTCTCCCTTTCCGTCGATGAGGCTACAGGTTCCTTCAGGCTGGCAGCGCTTTGGCGGCCGAAGATCGAGCTGGGGGAACTGAATCTGCTCCGCCTGCACATGACGATCGTGCCTCAACCCGGGGGAGGGCCCTGGAACATCGAGCCGGTGATCCGCAGATCGCTGGCGGTCGCTGCCCGCAGGGCTGCAGTCAAAGACAGCTGGGTCGAGTACAACAATCGCCGCATCCCCCTGGATTTGGTGCTCGATGCTCTGGAATGCAACATAGCCTACCGTCCCGATCCGCAGCGCTACGATGTACAGGTGTCCTACCGGAATAGCCCTCTTCTATGGTTGGGACGCAAGTTCGTATACGACCTCGATGCGCACCTGAACGTTCTGCCGACCGGCCTGCAGATTGTCGATTTCAAGCTGCGCGAGGATAAAAGCACCTTCAGCGGCAGCGGCAGCCTTAGTCCATGGAACTCCCCGGCGTTGGACGTGCATGCCACAGGCACTCTCAACGGGGAAGATGCCATCCTCCTGACTCCCGCTCTCAAGGATGCACGTGGGGAGGTGAACGTCGTCACCGACATCCGAGTGAATGGCCGCGAATACCATTTGGGGGGAAAGTTCCAGGGCGAGACCGTAAGTTATCGGACTTCGGTTGCGCATTCGATGACGGGATGGTTCGAAGTCGAGCGCGACGTGCTCCGGCTGCGGGAGGTGCAAGGCCGGGTGGGCGAAGGCAACTTCCAGCTCGAAGGGGAGGTTCAACTCAAATCTTCAAATCAGCCGCCCAATCATATCAAAGTGGCCGCCCGGAGTGTCATGATCCGCGACGGTTCCGGGCTCATCGATCTAAGCTATTTGGCTTTGGAAAACACCGTCGATGCAGATGTCGTGCTTGAATGGCGCCAGGGGAAGGACGACTTCTCCGCGGAAGGATCCGTCTATCTGTATGGCATACCCGATGCGCTACCCGGAGCAGAGAACAAAACGGCTCTTCAGGGAAGCACCGACTTCTACTACCGCAAGGACGCCTGGTATGTGAAAAAGGCCAGCTTGTCGTCACCCGGCACCGCTGTAGAAGTTGTGGGGCTGGATCCGGTGCGCCACAAGGTCAAAGTCGATACCAATCGGCCGGCTGAGCTCTTCCGCATGCTGCGCGGCTTCTCTGCCTCGCTGCGGGATCTGTTCACCCGACGGCCGGACTGGGAGGCGATCAGCGGCCGTTACCACCTCGACGGTGAGTTTTATCTGCGACTTCCGGACGGTGTGGATTACCGTGGGCTGGCTTCGGTGGAGAAAGGGCGGTGGCGCAACTATGACATCGACAGCCTGAGCGGCACGGCATTCTGGAACGGCTCGCGGCTCGAACTGCACTCGATGAGGCTGCAGAAAGCGGAGCAGGCGGCCAGGGGCGAATTCTGGATTGAGACGGCGAAAGAGGATGCCAATCCCGACATGTTCTTCGAAGGTACGCTCAGCAGGATTTCTCTCGCATCGCTTGGTGAATTCGGCGCTGATCTCAAAGGGCAGGTCACGGGGGTCCTGAACAGCCCGCACCTTCGGGTGTCCTATCAGCAGGGTTCTCTGCAAGGCGAGGGCCGGCTCGAGGTGAACTCAGGCAGTCTGGGTGAGCAGCCCTTTGATGCCTTGAACGCTGCCGTCCAAATCAAGGACAAGATTTTCAGCATTACGGAGGGCCAAATCAAAAGCGGATCGGCCATAGTCCGTGCGATGGGCAGTATTGATCTGGATACTCGGCAGATGAACCTGAGTGCCAGCTTGAAGGAACTGCCGTTGGCGGAGATTCCGGGAGTAAAGGCAAAGGCTCTGCCGCTTGAAGGCCGAGTGACTGCAACGGGCGAAATCTCCGGGACCCCGGACCAGCCCGAGGTGAAGGGTAGCATCGCGGTCGAGGGCCTGCGTTATGCGGGACTGGACCTTGGGAATGGGACCGCCAGCCTGGATCTGCACGGACAGGTCTTCACAGTTGCGAAGATCGACTTCCGCTCCGACCTGGGCGCGTTTCAGGGTGACGCCAGGATCAAGGTAGAACCCGGCTACCCCGGCACCGCGATGCTCAAGTTCAGCGATTGGGACATCAAAAAAATCATCGCCGGCAACACCCCGGAACTTTTTTCCGGCTTGACCACCAAGTTGTACGGCAGCCTCCTGATCGAAGGCCCTTTCGCCGACCATGCCAAACTGACCTATAGCGAAGGGAAAATGAGCGGCGCCAGCTTCACCATCAATAAGCATGAGTTCCGCAATGATGGGGAGATACGCTTCAGCGGCGATGCCGACAAGGTGATTATCGAGAGGGCGGTCCTGGTCGGGGAAGGCAGCAATCTGGCATTTGACCAGCACGGTGTCATTCCATTCGAATCGGATGGCAAGCTGGACCTGCGCGTCACCGGTAAACTCAATCTTGGGGTCATGGACCACATCAGCTACTTTCCCAAGGTGGGGATATCCGGTAGCGCGACACTCAACGTCAACGTGAAGGGATCAAGGAACACACCCGAGGTGATCGGCAATGCTACGCTTGAAAACACCCGGGTCGCTTATGATGATGTGGGCTATCAGTTTTCCGAGCTGCAGGGCAACATCATCTTTTCGCGCGATTCGATCATCCTCAACAAAGTTGCCGGGAAACTGGCTGCAGGCTCGATCGTAATCAATGGATCCGCCGGACTCCAGAATGGCAAAGTAAACAAAATCAATCTTCAGGGAACGCTCCAGAAGGCGCGCCTGCGCTATCCGAAGGATCTTGTTTCCACCTTCGACGCCGAACTGAACTTGAACGGCACTTCGGAATCGCTGGCGCTCAGCGGAAATGTATCCGTCCTGCATGCCGAGTACCTGCGCGATTTCAGTTTGCTGGAACAAATCCTCGGCGGGCCTTCAGGTGGAGCAGGAGGCCAGGTTTCTGATTCCCCCTTTGCCAACATCAGCCTCAACATTCCAGTCCATTCCAGGGACGACGGCCTGTATATCGACAACGAACTCGCCCGCGTACATGCAGGCTTGAGGCTCGTGCTGCGCGGCACGGTGGCTGAGCCCTTCGTTACCGGCCGTGTCACCGCTACCGATGGATCCATCTTCTTCCGCGGGAACCGATTTGACATCGTAGATGGAACCATAGATTTTCTGGACCGGAACCGGATCAATCCCATGTTGAACATCCGGGCAGAGGCGGACGTACGCAGCTACCGTGTGCGCCTTGACGTTCACAGTCCTCTGGAACACCTGCATTCGAGCGGCTGGATCGTGACGTCCGACCCGCCATTGCCGCAAGTCGACATCCTCGCGCTGCTGATTATGGGGAAAGCAGGAGACACCACGGACACAGGGCTCGAAAATCCGCGGCGCCAGGCGGAGATGACGGGCCTGAGCGCAGCCAGCATTATCTCGGAAGAGATGACCGGAGCGGTCGGCAAACGGGTGGAGCGCATTTTCGGCCTCAGCACATTTCGGGTGGATCCTTTCCTTGCCGGTGCAGAAAATGATCCCGCCGGCCGGGTCACTATTTCCAAACGCCTGGCCTCAGATCTGCAAGTCACATTTTCCCGCAACCTCTCCTCAAACAAGGAACAGATCGTCGTCATCGAATATGATGTGAACAGAAACCTCACCATCGTTGCGACCCGGGATGAAGACGGGCAATACGGCATCGACTTCAAGTTCCGCAAGCGCATTCGCTGAAAGCTATTACATTTTCCAAATTCGCCGAGTAAAATGTAGCATCAGCCCGCGTAAGCGGCTGGATGCAGAAAGGCAATCATTATGCGAATTCTAGTCATTGAAGATGAAAGTAAAGTTGCCAACTTCGTGAAGAAGGGATTGGAGCAATCCGGCTTCGAAGTGGATGTGGCTGCCGACGGCGAAGAGGGCTTCGACAAGTTCCGCGCCGTCGACTATGATTTGGTTCTCTTGGATCTGATGTTGCCCAAAATCACCGGTTGGGAATTGATCCCGCTGCTGCGCAAGCGCAAACCGACGCTGCCCATTCTGGCGGTCACCGCAAAGACGGCCGTCGAAGATCGCGTCCAGGGTCTGAACCTGGGCTGCGATGACTACCTTGTCAAGCCATTCTCTTTTGCAGAGTTGTTGGCGCGCATCCAGGTGCAACTGCGGCGGGGCGCCACCCTCGGGACGGCCGAGCTGCGAGCTGCGGATCTGGTGTTGGACCCGCTCAAGCGCAAGGTGACTCGTGCCGGCAAAGCCATCGATCTTTCCAACAAAGAGTTTGCTCTGCTCGAATACCTGTTGCGCAACAAGGACGAGATCGTAACCCGGAACATGATCGTGGAGAATGTCTGGGATTCGAGCTTCGATAATTTCACCAACGTGGTTGATGTCTACATCAATTACCTGCGTAACAAGGTGGATCGCGGTTTTGACCAACAGCTCATTCAAACCGTTCGTGGAGTAGGCTACACCCTCCGGAGTGCCACCCCGTGAATGTAAGGACTCTTCGCTTCAAGCTCAGCTTGACGAACGGCCTCTTCATATCGATTTTCTTCGTACTCTTCGGCTGGGTGCGCTACCAGACGTTCGCCTACCGGGCGGAGCGGGGTTTCGAGCGCAGTCTGGAAGATCAGGCGAATTTCTTTTCTCGCAACATCCGCCCCACCCCGGATGGCTTCGATTTCCTCCCCAGCGTGGCTCCCGCCGACGCGATGGCTCTGGACACTATCCGCCCCTTCTTCGTCATCACTGATCTCCAGGGGAATGTCATGCGCGAGGAATTGTACGGCTGGTATGTCCAGAAAATGCTGAAGGAAAAGGACCTGGATGATGTCTTGCATCATCAATCCGGATTCAGCGATGCCGATGCCTACGACGGCCGGAAATTCCGTTTTATCAGCAGGATCATGCCTTCCGAGAATGGGCAACTCGTCGTCCTGCACCTCGGACGGGCGCTGGATCAGCTGACCGAGATCCTGGACGAATACATGCGCATCTATTTGTGGTCGGTGCCCATCGTCCTCCTTGTGGCTGGCGGCGTCGGCTGGTTTCTAGCGGTGCATGCTCTGAAGCCTTTCGACGAAGTGGCAAAGACCGCCGAACAGATCACCTCGGAAAAACTGAACACGCAGATTGAGAATCCCCGCAAGGAGCAGGAAGTACAGAGGCTGGTGCAGGCGTTTAACTCCATGGTGGCGCGTTTGCGCCAGTCTTTCGACCAGATGCGGAAATTCAATGCCAATGTAGCGCATGAATTGCGTACGCCGCTGGCTATTCTTCAGGGAGAGAGTGAAATCGCGCTCCGGTCCGACTCCATTCCTGAAGATATCCGTGCCGTCCTGATCAGCAACCTGGAAGAGCTCGGGCACCTGACGCGGATTGTGAACGATATCCTCACACTGTCGGAAGCCGAGGCCGGCGCCCAGGTGCTGGTAAAACGTCCAATCAATCTGAAGCCGCTGATCGACGATCTGGCGGACCAGATGCAATTGCTGGCCATGGAGCGCAACATCCAGATCGAAGTTCGTGAACTCCCGGATGCCATGATGGAGGCGGATGACCTGTGGATGCGCCGTGCCGTCCTCAACCTGCTCGACAATGCGATCAAATACTCCAGGGAAGGGGGCAGGATCCAGGTGTCCATGAGCAATGAAGGCGGCAAAGTACGAATCAGCATTCGCGACGAAGGCATTGGAATCGCCAAGCAGGACCTGCCGTTCATATTCGATCGCCTTTTCCGGGCTGACCCGGCGCGCAGCCGCCACAGCGGTGGTTCGGGCCTTGGCCTGGCGCTGGTAAAATGGGTAGTGGAATCCCACAACGGAAAAATCCAGGTGTCCAGCGAGCCCGACCAAGGCGCAGATTTCCAGGTGGAGTTTCCGCTCTTGCCATTCGAACCCAAGGGCCCGGCCGGCAAGATGCCGAAGGCAAGCCAGGTCACCCAGAGCCCGACGATCTAGGAATCCGGCCTTTGCCCATCATTCCAGGTAAGTTTTCTTTCTATTGCCTTTTGGGCCGTCGCCACAGTATAATGCGCGTTTTCTCACAGGAGGTCGCGGCCGTGTACGCAGTTATCAGAAGTGGCGGGAAGCAGTATCGAGTAGCCGAAGGCGAAGTTGTTCGCCTGGAGAAACTCGGAGTTGAATCAGGTCCTGTAGAGTTCAAGGACGTTTTATTGGTCAGCACGGGAGAGCAGACCTTCATTGGTAAGCCTATAGTGGAGGGAGCGACGGTCACCGGCACCGTTGAGGGACAAGGGCTGGGGGAGAAGGTTATTGTTTTCAAGTTTAAGGCAAAAAAGCAATATCGCCGCACCCGAGGGCACAGGCAGGCATTTGCCAAGGTGCACATCGACAAAATCAGCGTGGCGGCGAAATAGTATAGATCGCAGAGGGCAGCATGGCACATAAGAAGGGCGTCGGCAGTTCTAGAAACGGGCGTGACAGTCAGTCTCCGCGGCTGGGCGTGAAGCGTTTCGCCGGCCAGATGGTTACGGGCGGGACGATCATTGTCCGTCAACGGGGATCGAAGTTAAAACCAGGCCAAAACGTCGGGATCGGTCGTGATGATACCCTGTATGCAGAGGTTTCCGGGATCATCAGATTTCAGGACCGGGGACGGTTGGGGCGTTTTGTCCATATCGAGGCGGTGTCATAGCCATCCGAACGGAATCGTTTTCTCAGACGTAGGCAAGCAGGACCCCTATCGGGGTCCTTTTTGTTTTTTGGCAGGCAGAGCGCCGGATGAGCTACCATCAGGTTTCATGATGTTCATCGATCGAGCCAAAATTACGATTTACGCGGGCGACGGCGGCAATGGATGCATGGCATTCCGCCGCGAAAAGTTCGTGCCGCGCGGCGGGCCCAGCGGCGGCGACGGCGGGAAAGGCGGCGACGTGTATCTCGAGTGCTCGGATCGCGTCAACACGCTGCTGCATTTCCAGTACAAGAGGATATTCAAGGCGGGCCGGGGGCGGCATGGTGAAGGGTCGGGGCGCCATGGCAAGAATGGCGAGGACATCGCGATCCAGGTTCCGCCAGGCACTCAAGTGTTCAAGGAACCCGAGCATCTGTTGCTCAAAGATTTTGCCGTGCCGGGGGAAAGGCTGCTCGTAGCTCAGGGCGGCATTGGCGGCAGAGGGAACGCACGGTTTGCCACCGCGACCAACCAGGCCCCGCGCCGCACGGAACCCGGACGTCCCGGTGAAGTTCTCGAATTGGCGCTCAACCTGAAGTTGATTGCCGATGTCGGACTGGTCGGGTTCCCAAATGCCGGAAAATCGACTTTGATCTCGCGGATCAGCGCCGCGAGGCCCAAAATCGCAGACTACCCCTTTACTACTCTGGTCCCCCATCTGGGGGTGGTCGCCTTCGATGATTTTCGGTCCTTCGTGGTCGCAGATATACCGGGACTGATCGAAGGCGCACACGAGGGACACGGTCTGGGCGATCAGTTTCTCAAACACGTGGAGCGCACCAAGGTACTGGTTCATCTCGTGGATGTCAGCCAACCGGAACGTGATCCGATCGCGGACTACAAGACGATCATGCGGGAGTTGATGCTGTTCAATGAAGATCTGGCGGCGCGAAAACAAATAGTCGTGGCCTCGAAGGCCGATGCGCTCGCCGACCCCCGCCATCTCAAACGCCTGCGATCGATGTGTTCCCGTCGGCACATTCCATTCCAGTCCATTTCTTCCGTGACCGGGGAAGGGATCCCGGAATTGATCCGGCTTTTAGGGAAGCTGGTCCTACAAGGCGTGGATGAATGAGTTCTGAAGAAAAAAGATCCGAGTTGACCGCGACCAGACTGGGCGTTCTGGGAGGGAGCTTCAATCCGGTACACCTTGGACACCTCCATATCGCGCAGTGCAGCCGCGAGATTTTCGGCTTTTCTCAGATCCTCTTCGTCGTGGCTTCCGTGCCTCGCCACAAACCGGCTCAGGATTTGATCCCCTTGACTCACCGGTATGCGATGGTATGCTTGGCGACCTCCGGCTGTCCCGGCTTCATTCCGTCCCTGGTTGAATTGGAGCCGCCCGCCAGCCCTTATTCTGTGGAAACCCTGGCAAAACTGGAGCGGCAGTACGGCGTAACGGGCAAGGACCTGTATTTTATTGCCGGGGGCGATTCGCTCTTGGAGGTGTCAGGATGGCACAGGAGCGAAGCGCTCCTCCAGGAGTATAATTTTGTATTCGTAATGCGTCCCGGTGTGAACACACCGGATCTCTCCGCAGTCCTGGCGCGGGCCGCTCTCGCCCGCGTAGTGGATTGCCGGGGAGTGGCCTCAGACAGGCTGCGGCACAGGCTCGCTGCGGAATTGCCTGCACCCGCATGTCGCATTTTTCTGGTGGATGCCGAAGCGCCTGATATCGCCGCGTCGCAGATTCGCAGGTTGGCCTCGATGGGCCGCAGCATCGGCCACCTCGTGCCGGCGCCCGTGGATGAATATATTTCAAAACTCCATCTATATGGTGAATGATGAACGAAGCTTTGAAAATTGCAGTCAAGGCCGTTGAAGACAAGAAGGGTATCGACGTCGTGGTCCTGGATATCACATCTGTGGCCACGTTCACCGACTATTTCCTGATTTGCTCGGGCGACTCCACGCGCCAGATCCAGGCGATCGCCGACGAAGTGCAACAAAAGCTGGCTGCCGGCGGCCAGCGCCCCGCACACGTCGAGGGGTACAATAATGCGGAGTGGATCCTGATGGACTACCTCGATCTGGTCATCCACATTTTTTCCAGGAAGGCTCGCGCTTACTACGATCTCGAGCGCTTGTGGCGGGATGCTAAGGTTCTTGAAGTACCCAAGCTTCTTGAACAGGCGGAGCCTGAGGTCGCGCCTGCGCGGCGGACGCGAAAACGCAGATCGTAACGATTATTGATAAAGATGTAGGAATAATCCTTATTTAAATGCCACTTGGGACGATCCTCTCTCACGGTTTTCATTTTGACGCCGGGATCGGAAGATCGGATCAGCGAAGTTTTTCCCTTCCGCTCCTTAGGTTGAATTGGCGAGAGGATTTCGGTAAAATTTTCCGCCTTGTGAGGCCATGCGCATCAAGGTATGTTGGGTGGGTAAAACCCAGAAGGCGCCGATAAGATCTCTGGCAGCGGATTATCTCGCCCGGTTGAGTCACCTGACACCGATTGAAATTGTCGAGGTGACCGATCTCTCCAAACGACGGAGTTTGAGGGGTGCCGCTCTTTTGGCCGCAGAGGGGGCGGAAATTATGCGAGTCCTGCCCTCTGACTGCCGCAAGGTTGTGCTTGACGAGCGTGGTACTCAGTTCAGTTCCCGTGAATTTGCCCGCTGGTTCGAAGCCGCGCAGGTTCAGGGGACCCGGGAGCTTGCCTTCATTCTGGGCGGACCCGAAGGGATCGACGGTGCCGTGGCAGAGCAGGCCCATTTCAGACTGTCCCTTGGGAAAATGACCTGGACCCATGAAATGGCCCGCGTGCTGCTACTGGAACAAATTTATCGAGCGCTGAGTATTCTGCGCAACATTCCGTATCATAAGTAGGTGAGTGGGAGAAAACAGGGGATGGACGACAAGAAGTTGGCACAAGTCAAGGGCAAGCTGATGCAAAAAAGGCTCTCTCTCACCAACATGGTCATGCGTACGGAAGGCTACGGGCGCGAGAAGGAGTCCGCCATACAGGATGTGGCCGATATGGCGGTGGAGTCATACACGAAAGAATTCATGTTCGGCAAAAGCTCCGGGGATCGTGCCACTCTGCAGATGATTAACGAAGCCCTCGAACGCGTTGAAGACAAATCGTATGGTGTCTGCGTGCACTGCGACGAGCCAATCCAGGCGAAACGACTGGAGGCTGTGCCCTGGGCTCTATATTGCCTTCGGTGTCAGGGATTGCAGGAAAAGGGCTTGCTGAAGGATTAACCCTGAATCGTGCTGAAAACGGGGACCTGCCGCCTTTCCAGGGGCTGCTTTCGGCAAGGCTGCTGTGAATCTGAAAAGGCGGAATATCCCCCCTTCCATGGTCGTTCCAAGATTCCTGCTGGCGACGAGCCGGGACTTGCCACCATCCACGATCCGGCGCATCGCCGATAGCCTTCTCAATCTCCTCTTTCCTGAATCTTGCATTATATGCTCCACTCCCACCTCCCGCTTGCAGGACCGGAGCATCTGTCCAAAGTGCTGGCAGAAGACCATCCAGCTGCGCATAACCGGATCTTGCTGTCCTTCGTGTGGGCTGCCTTACCGGAGTTTTGAACAGGAATCCCCCCATCTGTGCGGCAAATGCACGATGCACCTGCCACCTTTTTCCGGCGCCCGCGCCTTCGGCTGCTACAGTTCTGAACTGAGTCGCATCATTCTGGCCCTCAAGTTCGATGGCCGTCAGGACCTGGCCGGACTGCTTGCGCCTCTGTTGGCGTCGACCTTCCTGGAATCGTGGTCATCGCAGGAGATTGATTTCATCGTTCCCGTGCCGCTGCACCCCAAACGCAAGCGGGAGCGCGGCTATAATCAGGCAGCCCTTCTGGGGAAGGCGTTGGGAAATCTACTGGGCTTGCCGTTCTATGATCGTACTTTGGCAAGAGTGCGCGCGACGCTCCCACAGGTAGGTCTGAGCGATACGGAACGCAGCCATAATGTGCGCCATGCCTTCAGCTGCGCCAGACCCGCTGCTGTGCAAGGGCGGCGCATCCTGCTGATCGATGACGTGATGACGACCGGCTCGACGGTGGCAAGCGCATCTGAAGCCCTGCTGGAAGCGGGAGCTATGAGGGTCTGCGTGCTCACCGTGGCGCGAGCCGTGGCCGGAGGGGAATAGGCGGAGTCGGCCTGCTATTTAGAGATACCCGGCTGATCGGGCGGGGCATCGTGCGTGCGATCGCGATGCCGGGCATCCATTTTCTCCAGAGTTGCCTCATATTGCTTGCGCTGGTCCGGGCGCAGGATTTCCCGGATCGCTTCGTTGGTTTCTCCGCGTATCTTCTCATACTGGGGCTGGAATTGTCGTGACAGTACGCGGTAGTGATCCCTGCTCTGCTGCACGATAGCTTTGAGTTGCTCTTTCTGTTGAGCATCCAACTTCAGGTGCTGCGCCATCTCTTCGACGATGTCGTGCGAATTAGGCACCCGAGGCCTTGGCGGCGGATTGGAAACAAAATGGTTCTCATAGAGATAGTGCGAGACACCACCTGCTACGCCCCCGAGCACAAATATCGCTACCAGG
Source organism: Acidobacteriota bacterium (assembly GCA_041501225.1). Classification (GTDB taxonomy): domain Bacteria; phylum Acidobacteriota; class UBA6911; order UBA6911; family UBA6911; genus JAFNAG01. The sequence goes on along the minus strand of JBGQNR010000001.1, from coordinate 15,670 downwards.
AGGAGAGCCGCGCTCGTCTTGGATTTCATTACCCTGGTCCTCGGTGTGGCTACTTTTTTGGTGCGCTGAGGCTGGGGCTTGCAGGTTTTTCCGCCAGGGCATGAAGCACACTCTCATCTGTGATTTCATCTGCGATCACCATCCGGGATGGACGATCCCCGGACATGAAAATGCTGTCATAGGCCTGGTAAAGATCCATTCTGGGGCCCCGAAACTCAAAATAGGCAAAGAGCGAGACAATGACCAAAGTAACCGTCGCCATGGCCGGTACAATCTGGCGCGAGAGTCCCAGCAGAACCTGCCATATGGTGACGCTTTGCTTCTCTCGCTCCAAACGGGCTTTGAGCCGCGCGTAGAAGAAAGGCGAAGGCTCCAAAGCCGGAATGGACTTCCCGATGCGCCGGGGAAGCGTCAAGAGCTTCCATTCTCTGGCGCAGGATGGACAGCCGCCGAGATGAGCATCCAACTGATCCCGCTCTTGCGCAGGGAGCTCATCATCCAGCCGCCGGAATAGCCAGCTTCGAATTACGCTGCAGTCCATGTCCCTGTTCCCAATTTGCCTCATCAATTGCTACTACGCCATATCGGGCAAGATATTTCATTTCTTGACTTTTGTTTTTGGGCGCAAAACTCCGTAGACTCCACTTTGATAACCGTTTGGTACCGAACCGTCGGCGGCAGGCCTAGCCTGTAAAGGAGGTAATGGCAGCAGGTTGAGCGGATCGTAATCAAGTAAATATAATTATCTCAAATGTTTGTAAGAATATTAGCCGTGTTTTTAAGGAGCTCTCCTCCATTTCTCTCTTCATACAATGAGCATACAATCGCCGTAACTGAAAAATCGGTACTCCGAGGCGATGGCCTGGCGGTAGCAATCCAATATTAGATCGCGCCCTGCGAACGCACAGACGAGCATAAAGAGAGTGGAGCGGGGCAGATGAAAATTGGTCAGTATGCCATCGAGTGCGCGAAACTCGAAACCGGGATAAATGAACAGGTCACAGAAGCCTGAAGCTCCGTGTCCGAAAGTGTTTTCCCCTCGAGAAAGGTGCTCCAATACGCGGGTCGTGGTTGTGCCGACGGCGATCAAGCGCTGGCCCTCGGCACGGTGTCTGCGGATGGCGCTTGCGGCTGTGTCGCTTACCTCATAATACTCTGGCGCCATCCTGTGCTCTTCAATCTCATCGCAGCGGACCGGCTGAAATGTCCCGAAGCCCACGTGCAGGAGGATTTCGCACACAGGAATACCCCGCTGAGCGAGCCGCTCGAGCACTTCGGGCGTGAAATGTAACGCAGCCGTCGGAGCCGCAATCGATCCTGGTTGCCTGGCGAAGACGGTCTGGTAGCGCTCTCGATCCTTCGTCAGATCCTCGCCTGCCTGCCTGTGGATGTAGGGAGGGAGTGGAGGCTCTCCAATTTCTTGCAGACTTGCCCACACGTCCCTCCCCTTGGCGAATTCGATCAGCCGGCTGCCCCCGGGCCGGACCGCGCTCACCTCGGCTTTCAGATCACCCACCTGCAGTTCCTGGCCGGGTCTGGCTTTGCGCGCCGGCCGCACCAGAGCGATCCAGGCCCCTGGGGATTCTTCCCGCACCAGCAGAATCTCGATGCGCTCCTGCTTGCCGGGGCGCTGTGCCCAAAGCCGCGCCGGGAAGACTCGTGTCGTGTTGACGACGAGGAAGTGATCCGGCCCAAGGATGTCGGGGAGATCTCGGAAAACACGGTGTTCAACGGATCCGGTCGAGCGGCGCACTATCATGAGCCGCGACTGGTCGCGTTCCGGCAGCGGATGTTGTGCAATCAGGCGCTCCGGCAGCGAGAAATCAAAGGATGTGAGCTTCACGTCGCACTCAGCGCCCCGGGCGTGGGAATCTCCGGATGTTCTTGTCCGACGTGCGGCTTTGCGAGGACACGGGTTCCGGCGCGATGTTCTTGAGCAGGCGCTCCGCCCGGTAGAGCCTGGCAGAAAAGTTCGCCCCGTACAGCGTGATCAAACTAGAGGTGTAGACCCAGGTCAGCAAAGCGATGATAAAGCCGGTTGTGCCGTAGACTTTCTGAGAGTCAAAGACGGGAACAAGCTGAGCGAATATCTTCCAGTCTGCTTCCCAGAACAAGGTCGCGACAATCGCGCCTGAAAATGCTTCCCGCCATCCCACCCGGCAATCGGGCATCAACTTGTAGATAAACAAGAAGACCGAGATGGCGATCAGAAATCCAGCTCCCAGGATAATCCATCCCCACATCGCGTTGATCAGGGGGTCCTCCGCAAAAGCGGGCAGATCCTTGTAGGCCAGGGCTTTCTGCGCGTCCACTACCAGGGTGATTGCCGCCGATGCCAGCAGCAACGTGCCCCCAAGTACCAGAAGTCCGATGTTGCGGATTCGGCTTTCCCAAAAAGTCCTGCGCCGGGGAACTTCCCAGGCCCGGTTCAAGGCATTTTCCAGAAAGGTAAAAATCCATGCCGACCCCCAGATCACAACGATGAAGGCGGCGAGGAACAGCAGTGGAGATGGATCCATGAGATCCAGCAGATTCGTTTCCAGGAAGCCCTTGGAACCGGGAAAGAGCTCTACGATCACTCGAATTACCGGTTGGCGCAGCTGCCACAAGTCGAGGATGACGAAAACGATGTAGAACAGTACCAGGATGGCGGGAAACAGAACAAACAGGCCGAAATAAGAGATGGCACCGGCATCTCGAGGCACCTCGTGAGTCCACATGGCTCTTGCCGCCCCGACAAAAGCATCGCCGACACGTCTAAGCCCCGATCTTGCTTTGGACATATTCCATTAGTCTAGTTATTTTGAGACAACCTGTAAATAGATTCCCGAAGCGGGCTCTCTGGAACGCATAGCCGGATTGGGGCAAAACCAATATTTGCATTAAAATACGGTGAATATGAGGTTCATCTTTGACTTTGACTAAGCAAGGCACCAAGCCTACCATTAAGGCTGGATCTCAAAGGGATTTGACGGAGAGCCGCGTTCTGAGAAGGTAGACGCAATTGCAAAGAACGCCGGTTCTCCTTGGTTCATTTCATTTTGCATCTGGATTTGTTCTTCCTGGCCCGCACGATGGGCTAAGCGAGTGATTCATGAAACAGCTGGTTCGTGAGCTCCTGCTCCACCTTGGCGAAGATCCGGAACGTAATGGCTTGAAAGGTACGCCGGAGCGTGTAGACAAAGCTCTGCGTTTCCTCACCAGCGGATACAAGATGGACGCGGACAAGCTTCTGAACAATGCACTGTTCGACGTAAAGTACGATGAGATGGTCATCGTTGCAGATATCGATTTTTTCAGTCTCTGCGAGCATCATCTCCTCCCTTTCTTTGGCAAAGCCCACGTCGCTTACCTGCCGGACAAGAAAGTCGTCGGCATCAGCAAGATCGTCCGCCTGGTGGAGATGTTCAGCCGCAGACTGCAGGTTCAGGAGCGGCTGACGACTCAGATCGCCGAGACGATCAATCTGAGGCTGTCACCCCACGGAGTTGGCGTGGTGATTGATGCCCAGCACATGTGCATGCAGATGCGTGGGGTCGAGAAACAGAACAGTCGCGCGATCACCAGTTCCATGCTTGGCACGTTCCGCACGCTTCAACAGACCCGGACAGAGTTCCTCAACCTGATCCAAAAAATAAAGCACGATTGACACGGCCAAGAACGAAACCAGGATGCGAAGCTGGATTCACTTCATTGACTGGCTTGGTGGATCAGGCACAGACATGGTCCTGCACCTGCTCGGGCTTGGACTGCAGCAACGAACCCCCTCGATAGATCTCCCATCCCATCAATGCATACATGGGCAGATATTCGACCAGCAGGATCCATGCCGGCTCATAGACCGGATGATAGGCGTAGGCCAGATAGGAAAGAAAGCATGCGCCTGTCCAGTAGATCATAAATGCATACGGGAAAAACGGGATGGCCAGCGCTGCCCACGAGATATACCAGGGATGCACCGTGGTGGCCAGGCAAAGATCGGCAGTCATGACCCAAAAACCCGCATGCAGCATATCGCGCGCGTTCCGCACGGGAAACCGCCAGGCAATCAGGAGGGTGATTAAAACCAGGATAGCCGCGAGATAGGGGCCCGTGATCTTGTCCCATTGCGCGCCGAAACCAACCTTGCCAAGGGCGCGCAGCAGGTAATGGATCCCTGCGTTGAACTCAAAGAGTTGGAAGTAGAGCCGGAGCGATTTCAGATAGGAGCCCCACGTTCCCGGTGAAAGGTACATCAGCACTCCTGCGCCGGAAACCGCAAGGAAAACCGCATTGGCTTTCCATCCCACCCGGCGCACGAAAAGCGGCAGCCAGAGGGCGGGGTGCAGCTTGGCGAGAAGTGCGCCTGCCAGGCTTGCCATGGACCACATCTTCCTCGAGCGATGCAGCAGGTAAATGGAAAGCAGAATAAGAAACATCATGCTGCTGTCGGAATGGCCCGAATGGGAGAATTCAAAGATGAAAAATGGATTCCAGGCCATCAGGAGCAATGGCTGCAGACTGGTCTCGAAAAGGATGAGAAGCCGCCACGCCAACAGCAGGCACGAAAACTCAAGCAGGCTGAAGATCGCCTTCATCGGTGCGACGGCAGCGCCGAACATCGAATACGAGAGGCGAAAAAGAGCCTGGGATAACGGCGGGTACGCGGTCACGTAAGGTTTGGAATTCAACATGGGGTAGATGCTTTGATCACGGAATTGTGCCAACTCCGGTGCATCGGGGGGATATCGATAGGGATCGACGCCGAGTGAGGCGAGCCGTGCATCCCATAAATATCGATAAACATCTTCGCTTTCGCCCGGCGCAGCCGGAAGTACGCTCAAGCGGAAGAGCAAGGCAAATCCCAGCACGCAAATGACCGCCCGCCGGTCCTTCAAAGGGCAGCGAAAGAAGCTCCAGAGGCAGAGACCGAAGATCGCGAGCATCAGCGCAACAAACAGATCGCTGTGGCTGCGCAGAGGGCTCAACGCGCAGCTCAAAAGCCAGAGCGATTCCATGAGGATGCCGCACAGGAAAATGCGAGCTAAGTGGTTGAACATCCTGAGAATATATCACTGGCTGAGGCTGGGGGAAACTCCTTGACGATCGTGGGACCCTATGATACTTTCTGCAGTTCTCAGGCGGCTCAGCAGACATTGAAACATGATGGAAACATTTTGAAAAGCGGCGTTCCCGAAGCCGCGTTGCCCCTATGATCAGCTTAGATTGGTCCATCATACCTGCGATCTTCATATTCATCCTTACCATCATCGCTCTCAATTACCTTCTTTTTCGACCTATCCTCAGAGTGCAGGCGGAAAGGGAGAGGAGAACCACGGGTCTGATGTCGCAGACGCGACAAGACCTTGATCATCACCTGCACTTGTTCGACCAGTATCAAGCGACCATCCGAAATGCCCGAATGGAAGGGTATCGCCTGGTGGAGAAGTCACGGTCGGAAGCGCTGCAATATCGAAATCGTTCGCTGGAAAAAGGCCGGGACAGTGCGGAGCAATTGATCCAAGAGGGCCGTGAATCGATTCGGAACCAGGTGGTGGAGGCGAAAGTCCGGTTGGAACGCGATGCGCAGGAAATCGCGCGCCAGATCGCTTCGGCAATTCTGCAACGATCCGCCTAAAACCCTGTTTTCGGTTGGACCGACATCCTGCGCCCTGGGTTTGCGAGCTATATCAGCGAGAAGGCAATGAGACTTCGAACGGAACGGTCCTGGATGGCTTTGCTTCTGGGCGCGGTCGTGTGCATTGCGCTGCCGGGAATCGCCTGGGCTGCGGAGGGTGAGGGTGGGCGGTCGGAGCTGTGGTTGGGATTAGGTAAGGTCGCCAATCTGATTCTCGTCATCGGCGTCCTGGTTTGGGTGGCACGAAAGCCGCTGGCAAACTTCTTTGTGGCGCGCACGCAGACCATCCGGGACCAGCTGGCAGAGGCCCAGAAAGCGCGGCAGGATGCCGAAGCGCGGCTCGCGGAAATCGAATCCGCCATGAGCTCTCTTGACCGGGAGCTTCGGGAAATCCGGGAAACTGCTGAGAAAGAAGCGCACGAAGAGTATCAGCGTCTGGTGGCTGCTGCAGAACGGGATGCTGAAAAACTCATCGACCGGGCCAAGCGTGAGATCGATGGCATGACACGGGCGGCACAAATCGAGCTGAAGGCACACGCTTCCGAGCTTTCGGTGCAGTTGGCAAAGGAAAAAATCCAGAATGAGATAACGGAGGAAGATCGCAGCCGTCTTTTCGAGCGCTTTGTCGCCAAGGTGGGAGGCAGCGAGTGATATCCTCAGCGATCTTTGCCCGTTATGGCCGCGCGCTGGCGGATGTGGTGCTGGCAAAAGGTGAAGACGCCGTCGTTCTGCGGGATCTGAACACCTATCGCGAAATATTCCGGCTGGTGCCGGCGCTATTGGAGGCGCTGGACAGCCCGGCGGTCCAGCGCGAGGGCAAGGAGCGGGTGCTTTCTGAACTGCTCGCGCGTTACCCGGTCTGTCAGACCGTGGGCAATTTTCTGCGCATTCTGCTAGACCACCATCGCATTCGCTATTTTGCCGAGATTTGTGACTCTTATTTGAAGACCGTCAACGAACGGAAAGGGATCATTGCGGCACGGGTGACGTCGGCCGCGCCGATCGGCGAGAAAGACCTGGCGACCTTGCGCAAGAGTCTGTCAATGGCGACAGGTAATGAAATAACTTTCTCGGTCGACACCGATCCGGGGCTGCTGGCGGGCGTGATTGTTCAGATCGGCAGCATGGTGTACGACGGCTCGATTCGTGCCCAGCTCGAAGAGATGCGGAGGCGCTTGACGCGCCAGTGAACGCGGTGTCCGGATTGGGAGCAAGCCGCGGCTCTCGAGATCTCTCCGAGGCCGCGATTTCCACCGGCGCCGAATGACAGCAGAGACGATGTAAGGATGTAAAGGCAGCGGAACTGGAGTGGTCCCGGGCCACTATCTGAGTTGCAAAAAGAGGATTCTGACATGCAGATCAATGCCGACGAAATTACCAAGATTCTGCGCGAGCAAATCAAGGACTACGAGTCCAGTGTGGTCGTCAGCGAGGTTGGAACCGTCATCTCCGTGGGCGACGGCATCGCGCGTATCCATGGCCTCGAAAAAGTGATGGCCGGGGAACTCCTGGATTTTCCTCACGGGGTGAAAGGCATCGCGTTGAACCTGGAAGAGGACAACGTGGGAGCGGTTCTCTTCGGTGAATACACACTGGTCGGCGAGGGGGATACAGTTCAGCGCACGAAACGCATCATGAGCGTGCCCGTCGGTGAAGCCCTGGTCGGCAGGGTCGTGAATGCGCTCGGCGAGCCACTGGATGACCGGGGGCCGATTATGACCTCGGATTATGCGCCGATTGAGCGTCTGGCTCCCGGCGTCGTCGATCGGCAGCCCGTCAAGGAACCGCTGCAGACCGGGCTCAAAGCCGTCGATGCCATGATCCCGATCGGGCGCGGCCAGCGCGAGCTGATCATCGGGGACCGCCAGACAGGCAAGACCGCCATCGCTCTAGACACGATCATCAATCAGAAAAACACCGATGTGATCTCGATCTATGTCGCCATCGGGCAGAAACGATCCACCGTGGCGCAGGTGGTGAAAACGCTTACCGATTACGAGGTCATGGACCGCACCATCGTCGTCTCCGCCTCGGCATCCGATCCCGCGACCATGCAATACATCGCGCCCTACTGCGGTTGCTCCATGGGGGAATACTTTCGGGACCGCGGCAAACACGCGCTGGTTATCTACGACGACCTGTCCAAGCATGCGGCCGCCTACCGCGAGATCTCGCTGCTGCTGCGCCGGCCACCCGGACGCGAGGCTTACCCCGGCGATGTTTTTTACCTGCACTCGCGCCTGCTCGAACGGGCTGCGAAAATGAATGAACAGAAGCATGGCGGCTCCCTCACGGCTCTTCCCATCATCGAGACCCAGGCTGGTGACATTTCCGCCTATATTCCGACCAACGTCATCTCGATTACCGACGGCCAGATCTTTCTGGAAAGCGACCTGTTCCATGCCGGCATCCGGCCGGCCGTCAATGTCGGCAATTCGGTAAGCCGCGTCGGTGGTAACGCCCAGATCAAGGCGATCCGGCAGGTTACAGGTACGCTTCGACTCGAGCTGGCGCAGTATCGCGAGTTGGCGGCTTTTGCCCAGTTCGGCTCCGACCTGGACAAGGCGACCCAGGCGCAGCTGGCGCGCGGAGAGCGCCTCACAGAAATCCTGAAGCAGGAACAGTACCAGCCGCTCGAGGTGGTGCACCAGATGATGATCATTTTCGCCGGCACCCAGGGATTCCTCGATGGTTTGCAGGTCAGCGAAATCCGCGCGTTCGAAAAACAGCTGCACCAGTTTATGGAGACGGTGAAGGGCCCCCTGGTTCAGAAGATCACTAAGGACAGGGCGCTGAACGATGAATCTCGCGCCCAGCTTCTGGCCGCCCTGAAAGAGTTCAAGGAAAAATATCTGGCAGAAAGAGGGGCAGAACAGAAAGGGCGATGAGCGTTTAGGCTTCCGGCGGGATTATGGCTAACATTCGCGACATCCGACGGCGCATCCGAAGCGCCAAAAACATTCAGCAGATCACGCGTGCCATGAAGTTTGTCTCTGCGGCCCGGCTCAGAAAGGCGCAGGAGCGCGTGATTGCCGCGCGCCCATATGCCCGGCAGATGCTGGCGGTGCTCAACAGCCTGGCGTCACGCGTACCCGAGCAGAGCCACCCGCTTCTTGCGCAGCGCGACGGCCACCGGATCGAACTCGTCGTCATAACGGCCGACAAGGGGCTGTGCGGCGCGTACAACACGAACATCCTCAAGAACGCACTCGAGTTTCTTGTGAAGCACACCGATACTGCTGTGGATCTCAACATCCTGGGCAAGCGTGGCCGCGACTTCTTCCGGCGCCGCCCCTACTCGGTGCGCCATGAGGCGGTCAATGTGCTGGCCAAGCCGAGTTTCGCCGATGCAGCTGCCATTGCGCGCGATATCATCGGGGAATTTGTGCAGGGAAAGAAAGACCAGGTCTGGCTTCTATATAACGAATTCAAGTCGGTGGTTCATCAACGCGTGTTGGTGGAACCCCTCCTGCCCATCAAGAGGCTCGAAGGTCTCGAGGAGACTCACCTGGTGGAGTACCTGTATGACGAACCTCCGGCGCAGATTTTCAACAATCTGCTCCCCCATCATGTGGAATCGCAGGTTTTCCGCGCCTTGCTGGAAGCTGCAGCCTCCGAGCAGGGTGCGCGCATGACCGCGATGGATGCGGCCACAAAAAATGCCTCCGAAATGATCGACAGTTTGACGCTCTATGCCAACAAGGTGCGCCAGGCTGGTATCACCAAGGAGTTGATCGAAGTCGTCAGCGGCGCGGCCGCAGCCGGATCCTGATCCGATCCGGCTTATTCGATTAAGAGGCGAAGCGATTTGCATCCCCGGAGTAAGGGTGCGGGCGTCACAATCGTGAGGAGATGGAATGGCTAACAAAGGCAAGGTTGTACAGATCATCGGCCCGGTGGTTGACTGTGAGTTCGAGGAGAGGCATCTCCCCGCGATCTACAACTGTGTCGTCATCGAAGGGAATAATCCGGGAGGGAACATCCGGGTTGCGACCGAGGTCCAGCAGCACCTGGGTGAGAGCCGGGTTCGTTGCGTGAGCATGCAGCCCACCGACGGCATGGTCCGCGGCATGGATGCGATCGATCTCGGAGTGCCGATCACTGTACCGGTTGGGCGAGGAACCCTCGGTCGCGTGATCAATGTCCTCGGAGATCCAGTGGATCAACTCGGTCCCATCCAGACGGAAACGCGCTACCCCATCCACCGGCCGGCGCCATCGTTCGAAGAACAGAGTACGGAAACCAAGATGCTGGAAACCGGCATCAAGGTCATCGACCTGCTCGAGCCTTATGTCCGCGGCGGTAAGATCGGATTGTTCGGCGGCGCCGGCGTCGGCAAGACGGTCGTCATCATGGAGCTGATCAACCGCATCGCCACCCATCACGGCGGATTCTCGGTGTTCGCAGGCGTAGGCGAACGCACGCGCGAAGGCAACGATTTGTGGCTCGAAATGAAGGAGTCGGGCGTGATCGACAAGGCCGCCCTCATTTACGGCCAGATGACCGAACCGCCCGGAGCGCGCCTGCGCGTCGGTTTGACGGGTCTGACTGTCGCCGAGTACTTCCGGGATGTTGAACACCAGGACGTGCTCCTGTTCATCGACAACATCTTCCGTTTTACCCAGGCCGGGTCCGAAGTTTCGGCGCTGCTGGGCCGCATGCCGTCTGCCGTGGGGTATCAGCCGAATCTTGCGACTGAAATGGGCGAACTTCAGGAACGCATCACTTCCACGAAGAGCGGTTCCATTACTTCGATTCAGGCGATCTACGTGCCGGCAGACGATTACACCGACCCTGCGCCGGCAACGACCTTCTCGCACCTCGATGCGACCACGAACCTGGAACGCAAGATAGTGGAACTGGGCATCTACCCGGCCGTGGATCCGCTTGCCTCCACTTCGCGCATCCTCGATCCGCGGGTGATCGGAGAGAATCATTACGCGGTGGCCCGGGAGGTGAAGAGGATTCTTCAGCGCTACAAGGATCTGCAGGATATTATCGCCATCCTGGGTATCGACGAACTGAGCGAAGATGACAAGCTCACGGTCAGCAGGGCACGCAAGATCCAAAAATTCCTCTCTCAGCCCTTTTTCGTCGCGGAACAGTTTACCGGGATCAAGGGAAAGTATGTGCCGATCAAGGAATGCATCGAGAGCTTCCGGGGCATCTGCAGGGGCGAATACGATCACATTCCCGAACAGGCCTTCTACATGGTGGGCGGAATCGAAGAAGTGCTCGAAAAAGCTAAGCAGCTTTCGGCTGCATGAGAAACAGGAATCAGGAGGATTGGGAATTGACGATGGACGATTGACGAATTTCAAGTTCGTCAATCGTCCATCGTCAATCGTCAATAACAATCATGGCGCTGCCGGATAAAATTCACCTAATCATCGTCACACCGGAGAGACAGCTCTTCAACGGGATGGTAGATCAGGTAACTGTGCCTTCGAGCCAGGGTTACCTGGGGATCCTGCCCGGGCACGCGCCGCTTTTGGCCGAGCTGGGAATCGGCAACATCAGCTACCGAGTAGGTGAGCAGTCGGAGTTACTTTTTTGTTCCTGGGGATTCGCCGAAGTATTGCCCGACCGCGTGGTTCTGCTGGCGCAGACGGCGGAAGTCGCCTCGGAAATCGACCTCAATCGCGCTGAGCAGGCACGGTCGCGCGCAGAGAAGCGCCTGGCTTCCAAGGATGCCGGCCTGGATTTTGCCCGTGCCGAACTGGCTTTGCTTCGCGCTCTCTCACGCCTCGAAGTGGCAAGACATCAGCACCCGCCGCGAGGTATCAGCCGCTAGATTTTTTGGGGAAGGATTCGTGCACAGGTTGCCCGGATGAACGCGTCGGTCGAACCGCGTTCATCCGGCTGTCTGCGCTGGCATCCACGCGTGCCGTGGATTGCGCTTACTTCTTGGTGGCGTCCAGCGCCGCTTTGGCCCGCCTGTAAACCTTGTCAATTCCCGTATCGTTGCCGTTGTGCTGTGACTTGTATAACGTGAGGCAATGCTGCTTAGCCTGCGCCGACATTTTGCCGCCCAGCAAGTCTGCCATGGCAAAAGTATCGATGGCCTCATCAATCTGGTCCCGCCTCCACTGGCACATGGCAATGTAGTAGTAGCCCGCATCGTAGCTTTCCACTTTGACCGCTTTTTGCAGCGATTCCATGGCCTGGGGCCACTTGTTTTGATTATAGTAGTCCCTGCCAATGATGTCGTAGCAGCCCTTCTCGACACTCTTGGTGGTCTTGCTCCAATCCGCATCCGACACGTTCGCAGGCTTCTTGGCAATGGCCAGCGCCTTCAGCGTCTGCTCGGCATAACTGGCCGCCTTGGGGAGATCTTTCTCCGCATATTCGACGACTAATGCCCAACGCAATTCCCAATTGTCGTTATATTCGGGATATTCAAGCAACTTCAAATGCCATTCGCTCTTCTTAGCTTTGTTCCCCAGCTTGTCGTAGCTGTTATAGAGAATGGACGCCAGATCGGCGCTCGGTTGCTGAGCGTAGATTTTTTCCCCGTATTCGACGACCTTCTGATGCTTGCCGCGCTTGAGCGCGGCATCGAAAGCGTAAAACTGAGTCTTCAAACTGTTCGGGTTTAGCTTCAGCCACTGTTCCGCCATCGGTTCCAGCTTCTCGAAATCGCCGGACTTGTGGACTTCGTAAAGCATGGCCTCATACGAGGCGATGGCGTTGGGCAGAAGCTTCGACTTGGGATACTTCTCCATGAACGCGATGATAAGCGTCGCCCGCTTGCTGAGATCAGCCTCCTCTGTTGCTGCTATGCAGGCGTCGTATTCCTCTGCTGTGTACTCTTCCGGCGGCTCTTCCTTCTTTTGCTCGACCACCTTCTTTTGCGGCGGATTCTGGGTTTGTCCTTTGGTCTGAGCCCAGCCCAGCCCTGTGGGCAACATGATGATGCCCACCAGGAGAGCAATCAGCAGGCCCGTATTGGTTCGATTCATGGATAATTCCCCCTTCTTTTGTCGGCAATCGCGCACATTCTAGAGGATTTCAAAAAATCAAATCAACATATATTTGCTGCTTTTTAATCCCGGCTCGTCGGGCCGTCTAAACCAGACCTCTCCGTCTAGCCTGAGCCATGCCGCTTATTTCTAGTTGATCCACCTTAAGAGATGACCCATGCCGCATCGAAGTTGCGCCCTGTCTATGAATTTTTTGAACTTTCTCCGGCAACGAACCTGGCATTCCAAGTTGCATAGACACCGCTGGCTCCGTCGGGTTCCCAGGAATAGGGTGCGGTTGCGCGACGCCGCTTCAGACTCGAGTCAAAACCAACGATCCGACATAGTTTTTTGAGTCCCGATTATTAAGAAAATAATACTGGACAAAAAGGTCCACATATCTTATATATTGAGAAGCGTGAGTACAAAAGTGAAAGGAGAACCCATCGATGAACACCGCAACGGAAACACTGCGCACGGAACATGAGGCCATTATCAGCATGCTCGATGCCACGGAAGTGGTGGCGCGGAACATCAGTTCAGGCAAAGTGCCGTCGGCAGAAACCCTGCATGGCCTGCTCGAATTCTTCAAGGTTTTCGCCGACCGCTGCCATCATGCCAAAGAAGAGGACCTGCTGTTCCCGCTGCTGGAAAGCAAGGGTCTGCCCCGCTCGAGCGGACCCATCGGGGTCATGCTCTCCGAGCATGAACAGGGAAGGGAACTGATCCGCCAGATGACGGAAGCCGCCCGCCAATTCAGTACCGGCGACCAAGGTGCGGCCCAAAACTGGGCCAGAGCTGCCAGCGGTTACGCGACCCTGCTGCGTTCGCACATCCAAAAAGAAAATAATATCCTCTTCGTGATGGCGGAACGCATACTCACGAGTGAAGAACAGAGCGAATTGGCAGGCGAATTTGAGAGGCTCGAGGTCGAGAAGATGGGTGAGGGAACGCACGAAAGGCTCCACTGCCTGATGCATCAGCTGCGTGCTGAGATCTTTGCCCGCCCGGCTGTTGCTTGACAGGAGGAGTGGTGGCACCAGCACCGGAGAGAACCCTGGTTGGGGATGACATCACCTTGACGCCGCGCCCCGCGGGCATCCAGCAGAAAAAGCTGGTGCGCAAGCCTGCCAAGGACTACTCGCAGTCCTTGCGACTGGTTACGCAGACGGCGTTTCTTCTCTTGAACGCCGTTATCGGCGTGCAATTCTATCTTTTCACGCGCTACTTTGAATCGGGCGGTCAATCCGTGCGCGTGACCCGACCCGCCGGTGTGGATGGGTGGCTGCCAATCGGCGGCATGATGAACCTCAAATACTTCCTGGCGACCTGGAAGCTGCCCTCCGTGCATCCCGCCGCCATGCTACTGCTCTTGCTGTTTCTGCTGATCTCCATTCTCTTCCGCAAGGCCTTCTGCGGTTGGCTGTGCCCCGTCGGCACCATCTCCGAGGGCCTGTGGAAGCTGGGTCGGAGGATTTTTCGGATGAACTGGCGCCTGCCGCCCTGGGCGGACCCCGTGCTCCGCAGCTTGAAGTACATTCTGCTGGCGCTCTTTGTCTATGCTGTGGCGGGTATGTCAGCCTCGGCGATCCGGGCCTTTCTCGACGGGCCCTACGGCATGGTCGCCGATGTGAAGATGCTGAACTTCTTCCGCTACATGGGAACCGCCACCGCGATCACTCTTCTCGCTCTGGGCGTCCTTTCCACGATGATCCAGAATTTCTGGTGCCGCTACCTCTGCCCGTATGGCGCCCTCATGGGTCTCGCATCATTGCTCAGCCCCGCCAGGATCCGACGGCATCCGGATCGCTGTATTGACTGTGCGAAATGCGCTCGCGCCTGTCCTGCTCTCCTGCCGGTCGACAAACTGATCACGGTCAAATCTGCGGAATGCACCGCCTGCCTGGAATGCGTTGCCGTCTGCCCCACAGCAGGAGCTCTGCAGATGTCGCTAGCGCGTCGGCGCGCTATTCCTGCCTGGGCGCTGGCCGCCGGGATTTCGGCTATCTTTCTCGGCGGCGTCATTGCCGCGAAAATGGCCGGCATCTGGCAGTCCCGGATCCCCGACGAGGTATATTTCTACCTCATCCCGCGCGCCCAGGAATTCGTCCACCCCGGAATGTAGATCGCCGGACCCAAGCATCTCGCCACGGACACGCGGAGAACACGGCGCGGCCGGTCGGCCGCAACCCACAAGAGTGATCCATTTGCACTACTTGCCTGCAAATCCTCGGCACTAAGTAAAGGATTTTCACCACCGAAATGCAGAACAGCCCTTCATGGGCCAGAGGCGCTCCCAAGTGCATGAAAATTAATGGCTTTTTAAAGGCAGCCACGAATGACACGAATGGGCAAGAAGTTCGTGTCATTCGTGGTTGCTTTTGCATTTATTGGTTGCGGCTGGGCCGCGCCGCATGTTGCGCGTCTTTCGCGGTTCTTTTCTTGCGTCTCTTTTCCCCGCCCGCGTTTGACAAATAAGCGTCGGGATTTATATTATTAGCACTCGATGCTATCGAGTGCTAATGCGGGCTTACGTGCCGAAATATGAAGTGTCGTTGATAGAAAAGGAGATATAACTATGAAAGTAAGGCTTTTGCACGATCGAGTGCTCTTGAAGCGCTTAGAGCAGAAGGAAATGGTCAAGGGAGGAATCATCATCCCTGATACGGCAAAAGAGAAGCCGATGGAAGGAGAGGTGATCTCCGTAGGACCTGGGAAATTGATGGAAGACGGCAAGAGGTCTCCCCTGGATGTGAAGGCGGGCGATCGGGTTCTGTTCGGAAAATACGCAGGAACCGAGATCAAGATCGATGATGAGGAATACGTCATCATGCGGGAAGAGGAAATCCTGGCGGTTTTGACAAAAAAGAAGTGACCGAGGCCGGATTTTAGAGATTAGCAACCGAAGCAACCATAAAAGGAGCAAGTACTCATGGCTAAAGAGATCGTACACGGTGAGAGATCCCGCCAGGCTCTGTTGAGCGGAGTCAACCAGCTGGCGGATGCGGTAAAGATCACGCTGGGCCCCAAGGGCCGAAACGTGGTCCTGGACAAAAAATTCGGCTCGCCGGTCATCACCAAGGACGGCGTG